>NZ_JALLGN010000028.1:0-4093 GCF_023072605.1 Brevibacterium sp. R8603A2 | reverse complement strand
GTCATCGTTGTGACTCCGTTCGAGGATTCTTGGAAGGTTGACTCGAAGGATCACACGGTGGCCGCGTCCACATCAGGAGCGATGTGCCCGGACCTCCGCGCGTTACACCACTCTATGGGGCACTACCGCGCTCGGCGGCGGGTGTGGTAGCGTGACGCAAAACACAATGGGTACGCTTGCGTACCGCTTGAGGGGGGGTCGCCCCTATGGGCTGCAATGGTCCAAGTACGGAGTGGAAACTTATGCTCATGCTGAACTGCCCTTGCGGACATGTGATCTCCGCAGATGACGAAGACACGCTTGTCGGAGACACACAAGAGCACCTGGCACGCGACCACCCGCAGCTGAAATACACCCGCGAGCAGATCCTCTTCTTTACGGACGGCTGAGATCGCGAGCCAACCCCCCCCCATTCCATAGAGACCAGGAGTCAACGATGACTACTATCAACTTCCAGCTTTCGGACGGCACTCAACAGGTGATCGATGCTGAGGACGACGTGCCTCTCATGGAAGCGGCCGTGGACAACGATGTTCCCGGCATCGACGGTGACTGCGGAGGTATGGCGGCCTGCGCCACCTGCCATGTCTATGTCGATCCCGCATGGCAGGAGAAGGTTGGTGAGCAGAAGCCCACCGAACGCTCCATGCTCGACAACTCTTTCGATGTGAAGGAGAACAGCCGACTGGCCTGTCAGATCCAAGTCACAGACGACCTCGACGGGCTCTGCGTCGAAGTCGCCCCCAGCTGAGCGGATCCGGACCCGAGGAACAGACGACACAACGAGGTGATCTAGATGCCAACGACAGACTCGAATGCGCACAGACAGGCCGCGGTCGCGCGGGGCAGCACACTTGCTGCGACCGCCGAGCGCCTTGCGCATGTAAGGAAGACTCCGCTGGAGGAACTGGACCCCGGTTCGCCCGGGGCGTTCACGGACGAGAGCGTATTCGTGAAGTTCGAGCGGATCCGCAACGAGGACCCGGTCCACTTCACATCCGGCGAGCACACCAAGATGGGCCCCTACTGGTCTCTGACCCGGTGGGAGGACATCATGGCGGCGGATACGGACCCGGAAAGCTTCTCTGCCGATGCCGGCATCGTCATGCGACCCGCGAGCACAGTGGACCTGCAGGGCGCCTACGCCGACGAGAGCGCCGACGATCAGACTGACTCGCGGACTCACGGGGAGGACGCCGCGTTCCAGATCCAGTCACTGCTATCGATGGATCCCCCCGAGCATGACCTGCACCGCCAGATCGTCGCCCCAGCCGTCGCACCCACCCGGCTGTCCGACCTGGAATCCGTCATCCGCAGGCGCGCGCAGAAGATCCTGGACGACCTGCCCATCGGCAAGGAGTTCGACTGGGTCGACCTCGTCTCCAAAGAGCTCACAGCAATGACTCTGGCCACACTCCTGAACTTCCCACAGGAGCACAGACGCAAGCTCACCTACTGGTCAGATGTCGCGACCGCTATCGCGGGCCCGGGGCAGATCATCGAGACTCCAGAGGAGCGGGTTGCCATCTTGGGTGAGTTCTTCACCACGCTGATGGAACTGGTGGATACGCGGCAGCATGACGATCCCGCGCCAGATTTCGCTTCGCTCCTGGCACACAGCCCGCACGCCAGGGAATTCACGCGTGCGCAGCTGTTCGGCGATCTCGTGGTCCTCCTGGTGGGCGGCAATGACACCACCCGGAACACGATCACCGGCTCCCTGTACGCGCTCAACCGCTGGCCGGAGGAGTTCGCCAAGCTCCGCCGCGGTGACGCGAAGGTCGCCTCCATGGTGTCGGAGACGATCCGTTGGCAGACACCGCTGACACACATGATGCGTGTGGCGACGAAAGACACGGAGCTGGGTGGCAAGACCATTCGAAAGGGCGATCGGGTCGCACTGTGGTACCTGTCTGGGAACCGAGACAGCAGTGTGATTGAGGATCCGGACGAGTTCATGATCGACCGGAAGAACCCCCGTCGCCACATCTCGTTCGGGTTCGGAGTGCACCGTTGTCTGGGTAACCGGCTTGCCGAACTTCAGCTGCGCATCATCTGGGAAGAGATCCTGGTCCGCTTCCCGGAGATCCGAGTGGTGGAGGAACCGGTGCGAACCTACGACAACTTTGTGCGCGGCTATGAATCCATGAAGGTGCTGATCCCCCGCCGGAACACCCCCGCAGAGGTTGACCTCGGCTCGGAGTCCGCGCCTGCGGATGACCCTGAGCCGGTGGACGGGGAGGCGCGATGAGTCTTGCGTCCATCGTCATCGTGGGAGGTGGGCAGGCGGGACAGCAGGTCGCAGCATCACTGCGCAGGCTGGGCTACCAGGGAAGGGTGACCCTCGTGTGCGAGGAGTTGCACCTGCCGTACCAGCGGCCGCCGCTCTCCAAGGCGTACCTCAGCGGCGAGTTCGACGAGCGCCGGCTGACGTTCAAGAAGGCCGACTGGTACGAGAAGCAGGGCATCGAGGTCGTGCATCAGGCAGCGGTGAGCATGGACCGCGCGAACCAGACGGTGAAGCTCGCCGGAGGGCTCGAGCTGGACTACGAACATCTCGTGCTGGCCACCGGCGCGCGGAACCGGCGGCTGTCCGTCCCCGGCGCGGACCTGGAGAACGTCGTGGACCTGCGCACCCGCGACGACGCGGAGGCACTCGCCGTTTCTTTGCCAGCCGCGAAGAACGTAGTGATCGTGGGGGCCGGCTTCATCGGCCTTGAGGTGGCGGCCTCGGTGCGGAAGATGGGTGCCGCGGTCCACGTCCTCGAGCTCGCGGACAGGGTGATGGAGCGCGCCCTTTCGCCCGAGGCCTCGGCGTACTTCAGCCGTGCCCATGCTCAAGCAGGCATCGAGATCCACACCGGTACAGGGATCACAGGCATCGAGGGCCGGGAGGGCCGCGTCGCGGAGGTCGTGACCAGCACCGGTGAACGGCTGTCTGCCGATCTAGTGCTCGTCGGGATCGGTGCGGTGCCCAATGCGGAGCTGGCTGAGGAGGCGGGTCTGGAGGTCGACGGCGGGGTCGTCGTCGACGAGATGCTCAGGACCAGTGATCCTGCTGTCAGCGCCATTGGAGACGTGGCAGTAGTGTCCGTATGCGCATCCGGTGCGCGGGTGCGCCTGGAGTCGGTGCAGAACGCCAATGATCAAGGGCGCTTCCTGGCTGAATCACTAACGGGGGCGCAGGGGTCCTATGCGAAGGTGCCGTGGTTCTGGTCGGACCAGGGTACGCACAAGCTGCAGATCGCGGGTGTGCGCGACGGCTGTGAAGAGACGGTGCTGCTGCCCGCGCACGGGCCGGAGGAGTTCATCGCTCTGCATTTCGCCGCCGGGTGGCTGCGGTGCGTCGAGACGGTGAACCGGGCAGGCGAGCACATGGCCGCGCGCAGAGGATTGGAGGCAGGAGTGATGCCGGGAGCTGAGGAAGTGCGAGCATCCGGCTTCGATCTGGGGGAGTGGGTCAGGACCCGCGTTCACCGGGGCTGAGTGCGGCGGTGACGAATCTGCGGGCTGAGCGGATGACGGTCTCCATGGGCACGTCCTGCTCGAGTGCGTACCAGTAGAGCTCACGGATGCCGCCCATCAGCATGATCGCCTCGTGCTCCTCGAGAGGAGAGACGCCACCGCAGACCATGCCGGTGTTCCGGGACATCGAGACGAGGAGTTGAACGTAGTCCTTGAGAATGTCCTTCTGCAGCCGGCGGCCAGCATCCCCCTTCAGGGGGGACGGGCGGATCTCCGGGGAGACGCTGACGGCGTCTCCCCACGCAGTGAGTGCGCGATCGACCTGTTCCTGCCAGCGGGCCCGGGGGTCGATGGCTTTCTGGACCGCGCCCAGCGTGCGGGTGCTCTCACGGCGCAGGAGTTGGAGGAAGCAGTCCTCCAGATTGTCGAAGGACGCGTAGAAGGTCCTGCGTGACGCTCTGGCGACTCGGACAACCTCTGTGACGGTGGCCGACTGGGGACTGAATCGCCCCGGGGATAATAGAGGCAGGGAGATTGGAAGAAGGAGTTTCTCTCATGCCAGTGAAGTACACCGACGAGCTCAGGGCTCGTGCAGTAGAGCTCGTCATTCACGCTCAGGCCGATCCCG
>NZ_JALLGN010000027.1:0-4240 GCF_023072605.1 Brevibacterium sp. R8603A2 | reverse complement strand
CATTCGGCGCTGCACTACCGACCGCCGATCGAGGCGCATTCTGATTGGATCAAACAGCAGACCACTACAGGCGTGGCCGCATAGGAAACCAAGAAAAGAAGCCTCTACCAAACCCAGGGCTTGACAAGGCTCCCGGTTGGTGGTGACAGGCACGCCGACGTCCCTGCTTCCCGGCGAGATCCGCTCCTGAATCCGCCCCAGCGGTGAGTGTCGGGGGAGCGCAGAGGGCCACGGCCCTCAGTACTTACTCGGGCGTGGGCCAGCACCCGGTCCGGGCCCGGGCCTTTGGCGGTCAAGTCGTGGGACGGCTGGCGTCGAGCTTGGCCTTGGCCGCCTCGACGTACTCGGCCTCCACGAGGATCTCGTAGGAGGACGCCTCCAGGCCCTGGACGCTACTGAAGTCCCGGCGCCCGCCGGTGGCCGCGTGGCCCAGCAACCCGAAGATCAGCCCCCACACCGCGCCCAGGAGCACCGCCCACAGGATTACCCACAGCCACCCCACGACCGTGAAAAGACCCAACAGCAAGCCAATGAGCAATCCCAGCCAGGCCCCGGAGGCGGCCCCGTACAGGGCGGCCTTGCCGTAGGTCATTCGCCCGGTGACCTGCTCAACCAGGCGCAGATCGGTGCCGACCAAGCGCACGTGCTCAACCGGGAACCCGGCGTCGGAGAGTTGATCGACAAGGCGCTGAGCCTGGTCATAGGAGGGCACTGTGCGCAGGACCTGGTAATGAGCCGAAGCAGTGGGTGGAAGAGAGGAGGGATGGGACATGCTTATCGTTTCCTGTTCGTGGTGACGATCCGACCCGGACGGTGGTCTGCACCCGGGGTTGCCGGGCACCTGGGTCGGGAGTGGACGGAAAGTTAGGAGGAGAAATCGCGGAACAGGCCGGGCACATCAGCACCCCTGGCCTCCCTTCTGGCCTCCCTTCCTCCCCCTCGAAATGTCGCGGACCTTACCAGGATAAGCATATTTATCTCTGCAGTAAACGCCCGGCCCGTCTTCGGCGCCTCGTGCCACACATGCCTTCCCGCTCGGGTTGCGGCGGGCCATAATTCGCCTTTCACGTGCCCGGCTTGCCGTCTTCGGAGCTGGGCCTTGACACCCCTGCACCGGGTACCCCCGCATCAGTACCGCACCTGCCGCTGGGCAGTCGATGCATCACCTGTCCGAACGGAATCGACCGGCCCCACGCTGATCACTGCTCCCACACCGCCGAAGCACTTCAACCGATCCGTCACTGCAGCATCATCGAGAAGCCGTCCTCGACACCGGCAGGTCCCGGGCCCGCTGACTGTGATGTCTTCGCGCTGGCGGCGTCGGCGGGGAGAGGATTTCGCAGTGAGCAGCACCGCTCTTTCCGGGATCGAGGCGACCACCGAATCCGGCCCGCGGTGCTGCACGAAACCTTGGGGGCTCCATCGAGCCAGTGGCAATCCGGCCCGTGGTTGCCTCACAATGGAGCGATGACTGCTGAGCGTTGCCGATCCACCGCCGATCCTGCCGAACCCCTTTCCGATGCCGAGCTGCTCATCGGCCTGGTGGTCTCACCATCCCTGAGTGCGGTGCTCGGCCCCGAGGTCACCACCTCGGTGCGCAAGATTTTGGTGCAGCGGTATCCGGGAGTGCGCTGGCAACTGAAGATGGCCGAAGACCGGCTGGTCGATCCACCCACCGAGACCTTGGACCTGCTGGAGGCGGCCCGAAACCGCGTGCTGGAGGAGAACTGGGATTTGGCCGTGGTGCTCACCGAGATCCCCCTGAAGACCGGCCGACGTCCGGTGCTCGCCCAGCTCAGCCCCGTGCACGGGGTAGGACTGGTCTCCGTCCCAACCCTGGGAGCCGTGCACGTGCGGCAGAAGGCGCAAGAGACCACCGTGGACGTGGTCGGGCAGCTCCTGGGCTACGACGCCGAAGACCGCAACGCCCAGCGGGATCTTGCTCGAAGAGCCCACCAGCTGTCCACCGATCTCGACGAACGCCCGGACGACAACGTCGTGCAGTTCACGGCCCGAGTGCTGAGCGGCAACGTGCGGTTGCTGCTGGGCATGATCCGCGCCAACCAGCCTTGGGCCTTCGTGGCCCGGCTCTCCCGGGCGATGGTCGTGGCAGCGGCCACCGGCATGCTGACATTGGTGGCCTCGGACCTATGGGTACTGGCCATGGACTACGGGCCGGTGCGCCTGGCCCTGCTGGCGGTGATGGCGATCGGGGCGGTGAGTGCCACCCTGATCCTGGGAGCCGGCTTGTGGGAGCGCCCACGGCGGCGAGCCCAACGTGAGCAGGTGATCCTGTTCAATTTGGCCACCACCGCGACCGTGGCCATCGGGGTTGTGGTGTTGTACCTCGTCTTATTCATCCTGTCCTGGGCCGGCGCGCTGCTGCTCATCGACGAGCAGGTACTGGCCGATGTCGCCGGCCACCCAGTGAACGCTTTGGACTACGCGAGGATCAGCTGGCTCACCGCCAGCCTGGCCACCGTGGGCGGAGCACTAGGAGCTGGACTGGAGGACGAAGATGTGGTGCGCGCCGCTGCCTACACCCGGTCCAGCACCTGACACAGCCCCAGCACAGAAGAAACTGAAACATCTCCGCGTTGATGCCACGTCTATGCAGGTGTCATTGCCGGTCGCGATGACTTGGTGGGCTCAGCGCAGTGCGCTGCCTCGTACTCGGCGGGTGGGGCGTTGCCGAGGCGGGTGTGCGGGCGGGCGCTGTTGTACCTGTCGATCCAGGCCAGGGTGAAGCACTCGACGTCGTCGACGGATCGCGGCGGTCCGGGCTGAAACCGGGAATGATCCCGGACCGCTTCGTTTGACGAACGCAGGAGGTGTCTAAAAGTGCGCTGTCCGCCGTGGGAAGCGACGATCTTCTCGCGACTGGTTACCGGCGCCTGGTCATTGCCAACATGCGGCAAAGCCTTGTGGTATCCGTGTAGGGCGATGGGGACTGCCGCACGAACAGGCGACAGTTGGGGTGTCAGGCCGCGAGGCTCACGGTGAACCGGCCCAGGTTTGATGCCGCTGCTGTTTAAGTCCGAGAGGATGGACAGCATGCCGAAGAAGATCGATCCCCAGCTGCGCGCGAGGTGCGTGCGGCTCGTGCGAGAGCACCAGCAGGAATACCCCTCCCAGTTCGCCGCGGTAGTCGCGGTCGCCCGCCAGGAAGGCGTCTCGAAGGAATCCGTGCGGCGGTGGTTGGCGCAGGCCGACGTCGACGACGGCACCCGGCCCGGCGTGACTAGCGAGGAGTCCGCCGAGGTCAAGCGCTTGAAGGCCGAGAATCGGCGGTTGCGGGAAGACAACGAGATCCTCCGGAAGGCGTCGATTTTCTTCGCGGGGGAGCTCGACCCCCGCAACCGCTGATCATCGCGTTCATCGATGAGATGAGAGCCGAGGGTTTCGCAGTCGAGTCGATCCTCCGTGTCCTGCGCCAGCAGGGCTTGGGGATCGCTGCACGGACCTACCGGTCTTGGAAGAGCCCGGCCCGAATCGCGACCCGCACCGTCACAGATGCCCTGGTAGAAGACCAGATCCGCACCCTGGCCTGGAAGGGTCAACGAGGCCACCGGACTGATCCAGATGACTCCCGAGGGTCTCTACGGGCGACGGAAGTGGGTCGCCCTGCTCCGCCGCCAGGCGGGGCTTGCCGCCACGTCTCGCGGAGCAGTGGACCGGGCGATGTGCACGCTTGGCCTCGAAGGTGTTCAGCGGGCGAAGAAGCTGCGCACCACCATCCCTGATCCGGACGGGAAACGTGCCGGTGACCTGCTGAACCGTGACTTCACCGCGGCGGCTGCGAACCTGGTCTGGGTCACGGACTTCACCTACGTCCGCACCTGGGCGGGCTTCGTCTATGTCGCGTTCGTCCTGGACGTGTTCGCCCAGCGGATCGTGGGCTGGCACGCGTCCTCGAGCAAGAAGGTCGACTTGGTCATGACGCCGCTGCGGATCGCGCTATGGCAGCGAGAACGGGAAGGAAACCCCATCTCACCAGGAGATCTGATCCACCACAGCGATGCCGGATCTCAGTACACAGCGATTCGGTTGACCGAGCATCTCGCGCTCGAGGGCATCGCGCCGTCGATCGGGACCGTCGGCGACGCTTACGATTGTCAGTCTGTTTCTGCCGGGTTCCGCGAGAATCGGGTAGTCCCGGCCGGCGCGGTTTGACCCTTGCTTATGATTGGCCCGCATGGTGCCTTTGCGTTGATCTGTCGACCGTCCGGCCGGGGCTGTA
>NZ_JALLGN010000026.1:0-5546 GCF_023072605.1 Brevibacterium sp. R8603A2 | reverse complement strand
TCTTTTTCTTTTGGCTGGGATTGTATTTTTCTTATGGAGAGTTTGATCCTGGCTCAGGACGAACGCTGGCGGCGTGCTTAACACATGCAAGTCGAACGCTGAAGCCTGCAGCTTGCTGTGGGTGGATGAGTGGCGAACGGGTGAGTAACACGTGAGTAACCTGCCCCTGACTCTGGGATAAGCCCGGGAAACTGGGTCTAATACCGGATATGACCATTCTCCGCATGGAGTGGTGGTGGAAAGTTTTTCGGTTGGGGATGGGCTCGCGGCCTATCAGCTTGTTGGTGGGGTGATGGCCTACCAAGGCGACGACGGGTAGCCGGCCTGAGAGGGCGACCGGCCACACTGGGACTGAGACACGGCCCAGACTCCTACGGGAGGCAGCAGTGGGGAATATTGCACAATGGGGGAAACCCTGATGCAGCGACGCCGCGTGGGGGATGACGGCCTTCGGGTTGTAAACCTCTTTCAGTAGGGAAGAAGCCTTCGGGTGACGGTACCTGCAGAAGAAGTACCGGCTAACTACGTGCCAGCAGCCGCGGTAATACGTAGGGTACAAGCGTTGTCCGGAATTATTGGGCGTAAAGAGCTCGTAGGTGGTCTGTCACGTCTGCTGTGGAAACGCAAGGCTCAACCTTGCGCGTGCAGTGGGTACGGGCGGACTAGAGTGCAGTAGGGGAGTCTGGAATTCCTGGTGTAGCGGTGAAATGCGCAGATATCAGGAGGAACACCGGTGGCGAAGGCGGGACTCTGGGCTGTAACTGACGCTGAGGAGCGAAAGCATGGGGAGCGAACAGGATTAGATACCCTGGTAGTCCATGCCGTAAACGTTGGGCACTAGGTGTGGGGTCCATTCCACGGATTCCGCGCCGTAGCTAACGCATTAAGTGCCCCGCCTGGGGAGTACGGCCGCAAGGCTAAAACTCAAAGGAATTGACGGGGGCCCGCACAAGCGGCGGAGCATGCGGATTAATTCGATGCAACGCGAAGAACCTTACCAAGGCTTGACATACACCGGAATGTGCCAGAGATGGTTCAGCCCTTTGGGCTGGTGTACAGGTGGTGCATGGTTGTCGTCAGCTCGTGTCGTGAGATGTTGGGTTAAGTCCCGCAACGAGCGCAACCCTCGTTCTATGTTGCCAGCACGTGATGGTGGGAACTCATAGGAGACTGCCGGGGTCAACTCGGAGGAAGGTGGGGATGACGTCAAATCATCATGCCCTTTATGTCTTGGGCTTCACGCATGCTACAATGGTCGGTACAGAGGGTTGCGAAGCCGTGAGGCGGAGCGAATCCCAGAAAGCCGGTCTCAGTTCGGATCGTAGTCTGCAACTCGACTACGTGAAGTCGGAGTCGCTAGTAATCGCAGATCAGCAACGCTGCGGTGAATACGTTCCCGGGCCTTGTACACACCGCCCGTCAAGTCACGAAAGTCGGTAACACCCGAAGCCGGTGGCCTAACCCTTGTGGGGGGAGCCGTCGAAGGTGGGACTGGTGATTGGGACTAAGTCGTAACAAGGTAGCCGTACCGGAAGGTGCGGCTGGATCACCTCCTTTCTAAGGAGCTAACACATGATGTGTTGCCACGCTCGGGCCGTTCGTGTCCGTGGTGGTTGCTCATGGGTGGAACATCACAAGAACTGCTCTCACTGGGGTCTTCGGATTCGGGTGGGGGTGCTTGCCGGCGGGTCGCACAGGGTGCGGTCCGGTTGGTGGGGGATGGGCACGCTGTTGGGTCCTGGGAGAACAGGCCCCCACATTTGTGGGTGGGTGTTTTTCTGTGGATGGCGGTCCTGCTGCCGGCGTCAACCGTTCGGGTTGGTGTGTGGGGTGGGGTCTGCTGGTTGTTTGAGAATCGTATAGTGGACGCGAGCATCTGGACATCGCATACATGCCGTGGGTGTGTGTGGGGTGTTCTGTGTGATTTTGTTGTTGTGTTTCTTGTGTTATCCGACTCGGATGCTCCTGGTCATGCTGCGTGTCAGTGTGTGGGGGTGTGTGAGTGTTCAAGAGCGCATGGTGGATGCCTTGGCATCAGGAGCCGATGAAGGACGTTGTAACCTGCGATAAGCCTCGGGGAGTTGGTAAACGAACGGTGATCCGAGGGTGTCCGAATGGGGGAACCCCGCGACATGTCATGTGTCGTGACCCACATCTGAATATATAGGGTGTGTGGGGGGAACGTGGGGAAGTGAAACATCTCAGTACCCACAGGAAGAGAAAATAAGAATGATTCCGTGAGTAGTGGCGAGCGAAAGCGGAAGAGCCTAAACCGTGTGTGTGTCAAGCGTGCAGGTGTTGCATGTGCGGTGTTGTGGGGCTATCCGTCTGAGGGCTGCATTCCTTGGGCATGGCTGTTGTGTGCGTAGTCGAACAGGTTGGGAAGCCTGACCGGAGTGGGTGAGAGTCCCGTAGACGAAACGTGTGCTGGTTGTGTGTGATGGTTCCCGAGTAGGACGGGACTCGTGTAATCCCGTGTGAATCTGCCAGGACCACCTGGTAAGGCTAAATACTCCCTGATGACCGATAGCGGATAGTACCGTGAGGGAATGGTGAAAAGTACCCCGGGAGGGGAGTGAAATAGTACCTGAAACCATGTGCTTACAAGCCGTCAGAGCCTTTCGGGGTGATGGCGTGCCTTTTGAAGAATGAGCCTGCGAGTTAGCGGTGCGTGGCGAGGTTAACCCTGGTGGGGTAGCCGTAGCGAAAGCGAGTCCGAAGAGGGCGTCTGAGTCGCGTGTCCTAGACCCGAAGCGGAGTGATCTAGCCATGGGCAGGGTGAAGCACGTGTAAGAGCGTGTGGAGGCCCGCACCCACTTCAGTTGAAAATGGAGGGGATGACCTGTGGTTAGGGGTGAAAGGCCAATCAAACTCTGTGATAGCTGGTTCTCCCCGAAATGCATTTAGGTGCAGCGTTGCGTGTTGCTTGCCGGAGGTAGAGCTACTGGATGGCTGATGGGCCCCACCGGGTTACTGACGTCAACCAAACTCCGAATGCCGGTAAGTGTAAGCGTGGCAGTGAGACTGCGGGGGATAAGCTTCGTAGTCGAGAGGGAAACAGCCCAGACCACCAACTAAGGCCCCTAAGCGTGTGCTCAGTGGGAAAGGATGTGGAGTTGCGAAGACAACCAGGAGGTTGGCTTAGAAGCAGCCACCCTTGAAAGAGTGCGTAATAGCTCACTGGTCAAGTGATTCCGCGCCGATAATGTAGCGGGGCTTAAGTACACCGCCGAAGTTGTGGCAATACCACGTGTGATGAGCCGCCGGCATGTCCGGTTGGTTGAGTTGTGGTATTGGGTAGGGGAGCGTCGTATGGCCGGTGAAGCTGCGGAGTGATCCAGTGGTGGAGGCTATACGAGTGAGAATGCAGGCATGAGTAGCGAAAGACGGGTGAGAAACCCGTCCGCCGGATGACCAAGGGTTCCAGGGCTAGGCTAATCCGCCCTGGGTAAGTCGGGACCTAAGGCGAGGCCGACAGGCGTAGTCGATGGACAACGGGTTGATATTCCCGTACCGGCGAAGAACCGCCAATACCGAGGCATGTGATACTAACCAGCCGAGACTGTCTCCTGTCCTTCGGGACGGGTGTGCGGTCGAGGGTGGGACCTGAATGTGTAGTAGGTAAGCGTATTAACAGGTGTGACGCAGGAAGGTAGCCGGGCCGCGCGATGGTTGTCGTGGTCTAAGGTCGTAGGACGACAGGTAGGTAAATCCGTCTGTCATGTGTCTGAGAGCTGATGGGCACCCACATCTGGTGGGTGATCCGGTGATCCTATGCTGCCAAGAAAAGCATCGACGTGAGGTTCTAGCCGCCCGTACCCTATTACCGACTCAGGTGGTCAGGTAGAGAATACTAAGGCGATCGAGATAATCGTGGTTAAGGAACTCGGCAAAATGCCCCCGTAACTTCGGGAGAAGGGGGGCCATCCTGGTGAGGAAGATTTTCTCTTCTGAGCTGGTGGTGGCCGCAGAGACCAGGGAGAAGCGACTGTTTACTAAAAACACAGGTCCGTGCGAAGTTGTAAGACGATGTATACGGACTGACGCCTGCCCGGTGCTGGAAGGTTAAGAGGACCTGTTAGAACTTCGGTTCGAAGCGGAGAATTTAAGCCCCAGTAAACGGCGGTGGTAACTATAACCATCCTAAGGTAGCGAAATTCCTTGTCGGGTAAGTTCCGACCTGCACGAATGGCGTAACGACTTCTCCACTGTCTCAACCACGAACTCGGCGAAATTGCACTACGAGTAAAGATGCTCGTTACGCGCAGCAGGACGGAAAGACCCCGAGACCTTCACTACAGTTTGGTATTGGTGTTCGGTGTGGCTTGTGTAGGATAGGTGGGAGACTGTGAAGCATGCACGCCAGTGTGTGTGGAGTCATCGTTGAAATACCACTCTGGCCATAGTGGATTCCTTAACTTCGGACCCTGATCGGGTTCAGGGACAGTGCCTGATGGGTAGTTTAACTGGGGCGGTTGCCTCCCAAAGAGTAACGGAGGCGCCCAAAGGTTCCCTCAGCCTGGTTGGCAATCAGGTGTCGAGTGTAAGTGCACAAGGGAGCTTGACTGTGAGACGGACGTGTCGAGCAGGAGCGAAAGCTGGGACTAGTGACCCGGCCGTGGATTGTGGAATCGCGGTCGCTCAACGGATAAAAGGTACCTCGGGGATAACAGGCTGATCTTGCCCAAGAGTCCATATCGACGGCATGGTTTGGCACCTCGATGTCGGCTCGTCGCATCCTGGGGCTGTAGTCGGTCCCAAGGGTTGGGCTGTTCGCCCATTAAAGCGGTACGCGAGCTGGGTTTAGAACGTCGTGAGACAGTTCGGTCCCTATCCGCTGCGTGCGTAGGAAATTTGAGAAGGGCTGTCCTTAGTACGAGAGGACCGGGACGGACGAACCTCTGGTGTGCCAGTTGTACCGCCAGGTGCATGGCTGGTTGGCTACGTTCGGAAAGGATAACCGCTGAAAGCATCTAAGCGGGAAGCCTGCTTCAAGATGAGATTTCCATTGAGGCGCCCTACAGACTATGGGGTTGATAGGCCAGATGTGGAAGCGCAGCAATGCGTGGAGCTGACTGGTACTAATACGCCGATCACTCACCCACCACCCTTTTCTGGGTGTGTTCGGGTCGGGTAACACAAGCACACACAACACCGTGTTTGAATCCTCTTATGAGAGCACACCAACCGATGGTTGGAAGTATGCTTCGCGTCCACTAGAACAATGACCATCCCGGCCGGCAGCGGTCCTGGGTGGTTCCGCAGAAACCGGACACGTGCGAGCGTGTTCGTCCCATGGTTTTGCGGTGGTCATAGCGGCAGGGAAACGCCCGGTCCCATTCCGAACCCGGAAGCTAAGCCTGCCAGCGCTGATGGTACTGCACTCGACAGGGTGTGGGAGAGTAAGTCACCGCCGCAATATTCTTCACGAGCGAAGGCCCCGAAACCCAGTGTTCCGGGGCCTTCGCCCATTCACCACCAAGCACACCCCGGTCGGGGTGTGCCTTCGCGCATTCACCCACGAAGCACCACCCACCGATAGGAGA
>NZ_JALLGN010000025.1:0-5765 GCF_023072605.1 Brevibacterium sp. R8603A2 | reverse complement strand
CCGTCCGATGGACTGCTCACTGACTTTCTCCTTGCGTGCCGCTTCGGCGATGGACATCTCCCCGGCCAGCACGCTCAGCACTATCCGGGTCTTCTTCTCCGCCGGAATCGAGGGTGGTCTACCCATGACTGACTCTCCTTCAGGACCTACATAACGGCCCTGCCACTAAGTCTGACGCGCGACATCGAGACCACCGGGCCGCAGAGGCCTGCGGCGTCGGGGATCAAGGTCGCCTCGATGCGGATGGGCCCGCTGATTGAGGCGCTGACCGCGATCTACAGGAGCTTGGGCTTCGAAGAGGCCACCGCCGGGATGAGGAGGTCCATCAGCAGGTGATCGCCCGGCTGGTCGAGCCCACATCAAATTGGCTCATCGCAGATGAGGGTGTAGGAGGGGCCTGAATCCTCCGGTGTCCAGCAGGGCTCGGGTGATGTAGTTGGCCAGGTTCCGGAAGCCTAGGGCGGTGCCGCGCAGGTGCTCCAGGCGCCCATTGATGGCCTCGGTGGGACCGTTGGATGTGCCTGGCCGGTCGAAGTAGGCCAGGATGTCAGCGGCCCGGCGGTTCAGGGTCCGGCCCAGCTTCTTGACCTCCACCAGCTTGGCCGGGATTCCGCGGCGCAGTGAGGTGATCACCTCCTGCAGTAGCTGTTTGCCGTGGTTCTTGGAGGGGTGTCGGTAGGCGGCGACGATCTTCTGATACACACTCCAGGTCGCTTCGACCTCGACGTGCTCGTCAGCGGTGAACACGCTGGTCAGCTTCCTCTCTTGGGGTTCGGTGAGGAGGTCCGCCCCGGTACGTAGGGTCTTCCGCGCCCCGTAGAGAGGGTCGCCGGTGCGGCCGCGGTGGCCGGTGGTCTCACGCTGAACCCGCTGCCGTGCCTGGTCCAATGCGTCCCCGGCCAGGGCCACCACGTGGAAGGGATCCATCACCGCAACAGCTTCAGGGAGCTCTTCAGCGGTGGCGGTCTTGAACCCGGTGAACCCATCCATGGCCACCACCTCGATCCCCTCCCTGAACCCCTCGCTCTGAGCATCCAGCCAGGTCTTGAACACCTGCTTGGAACGACCCGGGACCATGTCCAACAGCCGGGCAGGGCCGCGGCGTTCCTTCACCGGGGTCAGATCGATGACCACGGTGACATAGTGGGAGCCGCGCCCGGTGTGGCGCCAGCAATGCTCATCAACACCTATGACCTTCACCCCGTCGAACCGGTGAGGGTCCTCAATGAGCAGGTCCCGGCCGGCGGCCAACACGGCGTCGTTGACGGTATGCCAAGAGCAGGCCAGTGCGGCGGCGACCCTTGCGATGCTCATCCTGTCGATCACCACCGACTTCAGGGCCCACAGCACCGCATGCCTGCTCAACTTCGCCCGCGGTGCCGCCGCTGTGGTGGTGTCCTGGCGCCAGACGATGCCACAGTCAGCACATCGGTATCGGCGAACCCGAACCCACAGCACCGTGGGTCGCCACCCCAACGGTAGGTGCGCCAGCTTCCGGACTACCGTGCCCCGCGGCAGCCCCTCTGCGCCACAGTTACGGCACCATGGATCGTCTTCGATGACTCTGCATTCCAGGATGGCCCGGTCGCGGCGGATCTGTTGGCCGGTGACCATCAGGCCGAGGGAGTCGAGGAGGCAGAAGCTGTTGAGGTCAGGGGTGGTGAAAGTAGGCTGGGGCATCGTCGAGGTCTTCTGGATGGATTGGTGTAAGAACCTCCATCTTCGGAAGGCCTCGACCTCTATCCACCTATCGCCACGCCGACCCTGATCCTCATCCCCGCCTCTACACCCTCAAACGCGAAGAGCCATCAAATTTCGACTCACTGTGGGTGATCGAGGAGATGGGCATGGATCCGATCTCCTATGCCACGGTGAAGCGGTGGCTGTCGATCTACGCCACCGAGAAGTTCCGCCGCCGGCTGGCCGCAGCCCTAGAAGCTCAGCACCATCCACGACACCATCCAGGGTGCACACTAACCTGATAAAAGTCGGGTCCGGGGCAAGGTGTTCATGCTCCAGACTGAGGTCACCGGTGAACCGCTGGTGGTCCTGAAAGCCTCACCAGAGGATGCGAGCTTCCTGCGCGAGCACCACAGCCACATCACCCCCGGGTATCACATGAACAAGAAGCACTGGATCACCCTGCATGCCGACGGCGACGTCGACAAACAGATGGTGGACGATCTGGTCACTGAGTCCTACCTTTTGGTTGTGGAGAAGAACCTCCCCCGGCGGGAGTGGCCCGTGAACCCGGAGACCTTCGGCAGCTGACAGGGTGGTGGTCACCCTTAGGCGGCGGGCTCTGTAGAAAGCTCTCTGCGAACGATTTCCGCCCCGGCGCTCAAGGCGCCCAGCTTGGCCCGGGCCACACTACGTGACAGAGGAGCCATCCCACAGTTGGTGGAGGCCCAGAGCTTATCGGCGTCGACAAACTGCAGTGCATTGCGCAGGGTCGCGGCAACCTCTTCAGGTGTCTCCACAGCGGTATTGGCCACATCGATCGCGCCGACCATCAGCTTCTTACCGCGGACCAGCTCGAGAAGGTCAGTGGGCACATGGGAGTTATGGCATTCCAGCGAGACGATATCGAGGCTCGACTTCTGGATCTGAGGGAAGGTCTCCTCGTATTGGCGCCACTCGGAGCCCAGGGTCTTCTTCCAGTTGGTATTGGCCTCAATCCCGTAGCCGTAGCAGATATGCACGGCCGTTTCGCAGCTGAGCCCCTCGGCGGCTCGCTCCAGAGCAGCGATACCCCATTCGTTGACCTCATCGAAGAAGACGTTGAAGGCCGGCTCATCGAATTGGACGATATCTACACCAGCGGCTGCTAGTTCCTTAGCCTCCTGGTTGAGGATCTCGGCGAACTTCCAGGCCAGTTCTGCACGGCTGCCGTAGCGAGCATCGTAGAGGGTGTCGACCATAGTCATCGGCCCGGGCAGAGCCCATTTGATGGGCGCGTCAGTATGTGCTCGTAGGGTCTCAGCATCGGCGACAAAGACCGGACCTTTGCGGGTGACATCATCGACCACCACGGGCACCGAGGCGTCATAGCGGTCTCGGATTCGCACCACCTTGCGGTTCTCGAAGTCCACCCCATTGAGGTTCTCGATGAAGGTTGTGACGAAATGCTGGCGGGTCTGTTCGCCATCGCTGACGATGTCGATTCCCTCGGCCCGCTGGTCTGCCAGGGCCAGGAGCAGGGCGTCCCGTTTGCCCTCGGTAAGGGCTTCGCCCTCGAGTTTCCAAGGTGACCAGAGTGTCTCTGGCTGGGCCAGCCAGGAGGGCTTGGGGAGGCTTCCGGCGGATGTGGTGGGCAGAAGTTTGTTCATGATGTCATTCCCTGAAGTTGGTGGTGGTAGTCCGAGTAGCGAGCAGACCACTGCTCAAGAGTTTTCCCATGCGGGATGATGAGGTTCTCCTGGACGAACCTGCCCTGCTCCGCACCAAGACGAGCACGCTCGTCTCTGTCGTAGACGATCCCGGTTGCCGAGAAGTCCGAGTGCTTCAAGCTGGGCTGATAAGCATCGCCAGCCGGGGTGTTGGCGTTGTAGATCTCAGGCCGGTAGATCTTCTGGAAGGTCTCCATAGTGCTGATCGTGGCGATCAGTTCCAGATTGGTGTAGTCCTCGAGGAGATCACCGAGGAAGTAGAAAGCCAACGGTGCGGCACTCTTGGGCGGCATGAAGTAGCGGACCCGCATGCCCATCTTCCCGAAGTACTGATCAGTCAAGGAGAACTCATCCTGCTGATACTCGACGCCAAGAACGGGGTGCTCATATCCCGTGCGGTGGTAGGTTCTGCTGGTGGAGACGCTGATGCAGATCACCGGCAGCTTGCTGAAGTGTGTGGCGTAGGTGTCTGAGGCGAGGAGGCCCTTGAAGAGATTGCCGTGGAGCTCCCCGAAGTCCTCCGGCAGTGCTGATCCGTTCCTGCTGCATTCGGGAAGCCGGATACTGAAGTCGTAGTCACGCACATAGGAGGAGAAGTTATTGCCCACAATCCCTTCAAAGCGTTCACCTTGTTGAGTGTCCACCACGGTGGTTTGCAGCATTTCGATCACCGGGAATGAGGCGGCACCTTCTTCTGCCTGAAGTTCGATGTTCACCGAGACAATATCGAGCTCAACCCGGTATCGGTCCCCACCTGCGTCCTCCTGCGAGGCCAGCTCATTGCAACGTTCATCAATCATCGCCAGGGCCTTGCGCAGGTTCTGCTGCCGGTTCTCACCACGGGCAAGATTGGCGAAATTGGTCGTCAGGCGGGTGCCTTCCAGAGGCTGGTAGGTCACGTCGAAACGAGTCTTCTCAATGGAGAATGCCACCTCTGTCATCGCAGCAACACCGCCGGGGTCAGAGCAGCCTCGCGCTCAATGTGATGTGAAGAAGAGATCAGACGCATGATGCTTCGCCCGAAGCCAGGCGCTGGGCGCGAAGCTCCGGGCTGCTGTCCTTTCATAGGTCACGCCCCTAGGGAGTCCTCGCATCTGCGAAGACGCACTAGGAGCACACGGCTGTGTACAGGTGTTCGCAGCGGTGCCCGGCCGATTCCTGGCCAGACGCGAGGCTTCGCATACGCGCTGCAGATAAGGGCTTCACCGGCGCTGGAGCACCGTTTATGTTCAGCCCATCGCAGTCATACTAACAATATTGTTCAGTCTCGCGGGAAATGTACTAGCCTGTCGCAATCATGTGGATCCTGCCCGTGCCGCGGCCAAGGGGCACGAGGTAAAGGGAACACAGAGTTCGTCTCGCCGAATCCGCTGCCTGGCTAGAACAGCGGAGAGGCGTACGTGGTGAGGAAGACTGCGTGCATAGGAGGGCGAAGAGCAGGAACGTGGCTCCCATAGCGGACCCACCAGCTGGCTTGTCGGCCATCTCTCTGCGCAACCGCGGACGGGACGGGACGGTGAGGTTCATCGCTGAGAACAGCACCAGGAACCGACCCGACCGGATCCCTGGCTCCACCGAGAACGGAGCCACCACAGGCGGAGAGACTTCGGCCTGCCATAGCATCCGCAACCATCACCAGGGCTTCAGCCCGCTGTGACCAGCAAGCACAGCTAGAGTTTGGCCGCCGGAGGCGGCCCGGGGTTTTCGTGGAGAACGTGATCTTTCTCGGCGAAGGAGCTGTGCGAATGTCCTATCTGAACATTCTTTCCTCGGTGCCTCGGGTATGGATCGGGTGTTTGGCCTGTTACAACGCAGGCCGCCTCACCGGTGATTGATTCGAGGCAGCCACCGCCGATGAAGTCACCCTCGAACGGGTGCATGGTCGGCCCACCTCCCATGAGGAGCTCTGGGTCTTTGACCATGAGGGCCTGCCGGTCACCTCCGAGCTGAGCCCCCAGCATGCAGCTAGGCTCATCGGGCGGATCAACGAGGTCGACCTGACTTTTATCAGGGGGTCTGATTCTGGGGGTCGGCAGCTTGCTGACCTGGGGTTTCTATTAGTGGGTGCACATGTCCCGCGTCAAGTAGTTGGCAGGATTTCCTTGGTTTTGAATGTCGGGGTGGTGGGGTCGGCCAGGCCCAGGTGCACCTCCGTGGGCCGGTTCCATGAGATGGCCTCGTGGGGCCGGAGCTCGTTGTACTCGATCCGGTAGTCCTCGGCCCGCTCGGCGAGCACGAGCGCGTCGTCAATCTCGTCCAGGTAGAGCCGTTCGTACTTCAGCGTGCCGAAGCCGCGTTCACGGGACCCGTTCTGCCCCGGGGTCTTCACTCGGGTGCGCACGTGGTGTAGCTCGGGGTGGGCGGCGATGAAGGACT
>NZ_JALLGN010000024.1:0-6440 GCF_023072605.1 Brevibacterium sp. R8603A2 | reverse complement strand
CCCGACCGGGCGCACCCCTCTCGGTTCAGACCGCGACACCTACCTGCAGCCAGTCCTGCGTGATCGCGGCAACAAGACCGCCACGGAGCGCTGCAAAAACCCCGCCACCAAGCGAACGAAGCCACACCATGATTTCGCATGCCCGCAGGGTGTCGCGTTGGGGTGTACCCAACTGAGGCACCAGCTCGTCCGGTTTTGCCTGCATCGAAGTGCCGCGCCTTCGCTCTAAAACCTTCCAAGCTTCGCCGCCCGCACGCCATGCATAGCGCGCGCCGTGAGTCTCTCCCTCCGTCGACTTAACTACACCATCCATCCGGTACAGTTATGTCGTTCACGACGAGGGGAAGACGCGCATGTCCGCGATGACGAAGAGGCGACGCTGGTCGCTGCTGGTGACGGTTGGAGCAGGTCTGCTGCTGATCACCTTGGATAACTCGATTCTCTACACGGCCCTGGCGACGCTGACTGAGGAACTGCAGGCTTCGAACACACAGAACCTCTGGATCATCAATGCCTACCCCCTGGTGATGGCGGGGCTGTTGCTGGGCAGCGGAACCCTGGGGGATCGCATCGGCCACACGCGGATGTTTGTTGTCGGTCTGGTGATCTTCGGACTGGCTTCCCTGCTGGCAGCGTTCGCTCCGTCACCCGAGGTCCTGATCGCTGCGCGTGCTGTGCTCGCTGTCGGTGCGGCAGCGATGATGCCGGCCACCCTGGCGCTGATCCGCACCACTTTCACGGTCGAGCGTGAGCGCAATATCGCCATCGCGGTCTGGGGAAGTATGTCGGTCATCGGGTTCGCCCTCGGCCCGATTATTGGCGGCACACTCCTTGAGTTCTTCTGGTGGGGCTCGGTGTTCTTGATCAACGTGCCCGTTGTGGTGCTGGCGCTGGTCGCTACCTGGCTGATCCGCCCGGCCAACGACCCGGATCCCTCGAAGCGATGGGATGCCATCTCCTCGATCTTGGTGATGATCGGGCTTGTCGGAACGGTGATGGCCATCAAAGAGATCGGCCACGCGCCGCCCTCGGCAACGACCATCATTGTTGCGCTGCTCGTTGCTGCCATCGGGTTCTGGCTGTTCGTGCGCCGTCAGCGAGGTATGGAGCAACCTCTATTGGAGTTCTCCATCTTCGGCAACCCGGCGTTCACTGCCGGAGTGCTGGCCGCGTCGTTCGCGATGTTCGCGATCGGGGGCATCCAGCTCGTCACCACGCAGCGATTCCAGCAGGTCGCCGGATTCAGCCCGCTGGAAGCTGGGCTCTTGGTCGCCGCGATCGCCGTGGGCACGTTGCCGACAGCGCTCCTGGGGGGCGCGTTCCTGCACCGCACCGGACTGCTCGCGCTCATCACCGGCGGTCTCGCCTTCGCCACCGGCGGCGTCGTGGTGACGGTCATCGGATTCCAGTCGTCCTTCGGCGTGCTGATCCTCGGACTGCTGTTGACCGGAGCTGGTATCGGAGCCGCCTTGGCGGTCGCCTCCACCGCGATTATCGGGAACGTGCCGGTGCGCCGAGCAGGCATGGCCGCCTCGATCGAAGAAGTCTCCTACGAGTTCGGCAGCCTCATTGCAGTGTCCGTGCTCGGGAGCCTGCTCACGGCTATCTACAGCGCACGCGTCGTTCTACCCGACGGCGCCCCGGACGCGGCTGGCAACAGCATCGCTGAGGCACAGGCTGCTGCGCAGGGTGACGCAGAGATCCTCCAGGCGGCGGCGACGGCTTTCGACTCCGCCTACCTCGTTGTGATGCTGGTCGTCGCAGTCGTTCTCGCGGTGGGCGCAGTCATCACCGGAGTGCTTCTGCGCCGGTACCTGCCTGGCACCCAGTCACAGCTGCACTCCGAGCACTGACCGAGAAAGGACCGCCCATGCGGACCAGTAAACGGGACACGATCCTCAAGGCCGCCCTCAGCGTTGTCGAGACCGACGGCGTCACGGCGCTCACGTACGAATCCGTCGCCGCCGCCTCCGGACTCACCAAAGGCGGGCTGCTCTACCACTTCCCCTCGAAGGATGCCATGATGCTCGCGCTGCACGAACATCAAGCCCAGCACTGGGACGAGGAGATGATCCACGCACTGGGCAAGGACCCGGATGAGGCATCGCAGGATGAGCGACTCGCCGCCTATGCCCGAGTCAGCGCCCGCGACGCCACCGGCGCGGAGTTACTGCTTATGCTCGAAGCGAGCACCGACAGCGAGCTCAGCAAGCCGTGGAAACGAGTCATCACTCGCTGGGTCCCCGACCCCGCCAGCATCGACCCGACCGACCCTCGGGCACTGCAGAAGATGGTCGCCTACCTCGCTGCCGACGGTCTTTGGCTCAGCGAATCCATCGGCGCGATCCCACTACCCCACCAGCTGCGCGCCGCGCTGGCAGAGCACCTCGCCCGCTCCGTCGCGGACGCAGACGAACTCCCGAGCAACGAGGCGAACCAATGAGCGCAAGCACCCAGCAGCGTTATGGACTTCCGCTTGTGGCAAGAGTCTCCATCGTCGCGGCCTTTCTCGAAGCCTTCACCTGGGCTGGTCTGCTCGCGGGGATGTTCCTCAAGTACGTGACGGGCACAACCGACGTCGGTGTCAGCATCTTCGGCGCCCTGCACGGCGGCATGTTCCTCATCTACCTCGCCATAGCGCTCATCACCGCCATCACCCTGCGGTGGCCATGGCGGGTCACAGCTCTCTCGATCATCGCCGCGGTACCGCCACTGACGACCATTCCCCTGGAGATCTGGCTACGTCGACGAGGACACCTCAGCTGCTGACGATGACACTGCCGCCCTCGCATCGGCGGCAGGACTCTCGACCACGGACGGCCAGACCACGCTTGTCATCGGTACCACCAACTAAAGCCGCCACGGAGCATCGACAGAACACCGCCATTTACCGGCGAAGGTCACATGCTGGTCGGCTACATGCGCGTCTCGAAGGCCGACGGATCGCAGACCACGAACCTGCAGCGGGATGCGCTCCTAGCTGAGGGCGTCGACCCGGAGGCTCTGTACGAGGACAGGGCCTCGGGCAAGAAGGAGGACCGTCCCGAGCTTGCGGTGGCTATGTCAACTAGAAGTGGCCCCACCTTGACGGTTTGAAGTGGCCCCACTTGAATGGGGAGATGCTGACTATCGAGCGTGCTGACTTCGCTGACCAATCCGTAACTGCGTTCTTGAAAGACCATCTGTTGGATATGGAGCCGACTGCCCCCGAAGAATCCCGGCACGCCCTTGACCTTGCAGCCCTGCAGCGACCCGGTGTTCGCCTCTGGGTTGCTTACGAGAACCGCGAAGTCGTCGGAACAGTGGCGCTAGCCGAGCTGGACGAGAACCATGAAGAGCTCAAGAGCATGCGCACGGCTCCGCACCATCGCGGGAAAGGCATAGCCTCGCAACTTCTGGAGTTCTCATTGCAAGACGCCCGTTCGCGTGGCGTGTCCAGAGTTTCCTTGGAGACAGGAAGCATGGAGTTCTTCGCTGCTGCACGAGCTTTGTATCGACGCTCTGGGTTCATCGAGTCTGGTCCCTTCGGATCTTATGAAGAAGATCCGAACAGTGTGTTCATGACAATGGTGTTCTAGGGCCGTTACTTGCTCACTGCCTGTCGTGTGTGGGCGAGTCGGTAGGAGTGCGTGCCGGTTTCAATGATCGTCCCGTGATAGGTGAGACGGTCAACGATCGCGGCACACAATCTCGGGTCGGTGAACGTGTCCGTCCACCCTGAGAATGACTGATTCGACGCGATCGCAATACTGTTCTTTTCCTCGCGTTCGGTGAGGACTTGGAAGAGGAGTTCGGCACCACGGCGGTCGAGTTCCATGTATCCGAGTTCGTCAATGATTAGCAGGTCTACGCGTCCGTAGCGGGCGATGGTCTTCGCCAGTGTTTTCTCATCAGCAGCCTCAACAAGTTCGTTGACCAGGCGTGTCGCCAATGTGTACCGGACCCGATGGCCTTGTTCGGCGGCCGCAGTGCCCAGACCGATGAGGAGATGAGACTTCCCCGTCCCGGAATCCCCGATCAAACACAAGGGTTCGCCCTTGCGGATCCACTCACCGGTCGCGAGCTGGTTGATGGTCGCGGCTTCAATGTCGGGGTTGGCGTCGAAGTCGAAGTCCCCGAGCCATTTACTCCGCGGGAACTGAGCAGCCTTCACCCGCCGGATCGTGGACCTACGGTCACGATCATCAACCTCCGCCAGGAGGAGTTCGGCGAGGAACCCTGGATAGGAGAGCTGTTCTTTCCCGGCGACGGTGATGGCTTCGTCGAGGACCGCACGGATCGTGGGCAGTCGGAGTCGCCGGCAGGCTTGATCGATTGCCGCCAGCGCAGCTTCTTCGGTCATATTGCGTCGACGACGCAAACTGTTCGTGACAGCGGTCGGTGGTGTGGCCATATCAGGATGTACTCGCTCTCGGAATGACAGTAGCGGTGGATTGCTGTGGTGTGGATCGGCGCGGGAGCAACTGGTCATAAGCGGCAACCGAGGGCAGCGGCCTGGTATCAGGTGGCAGGCCCGCGATCACGGCGTCTGGGTCGGTGAGGCGGCGCTGGGTGAGACTGACAACTTTCTGCTCTTGCCCCTCACGATGTGCAGCGGGGTGACGGTCCGAACTGGTCCCACCTGTGGGTGTGTGGCGGCGGGCTTCGATCGCTACGACCTCCGCCGACACCGCCCCGATTCTCAATGCTGCACGGATTCCCGCGATCACAGCGTCAGCTGGGAGTGATCGGTGGAGGAGGAGCACGTCGATGAGTTCTTTCGTTCCTTCCGGATCGCCGTTGACTTTCCGGGTCTCTGCCCAAAACGCATCATGGGTTGGGGTAAACGCCCCGGAGGCTCTTGCGGCTGCCAATGCTGTGGATCCCGGGAGGGCTCCGGGTTTGTGCTTGAGCACCTCGAGGTAGTGATCGAGATCAACGACATGCCCGCCACGAGACGCCACCCGGGGATGCGTGGCCACCAACTGGTGGTCGTTGTAGATCTGTAGGTGTGAGGCTCTCAGTGAGACGCGGACTTTCTGGCCGATGAGATGCGCGGGCACGGAGTATTTCATCATCCGCACGGTGATCATCGAGGACCGATCTACCCGCGGATGCAGCACCAGACCTGGATCGAAGACTTCGACCGGCAACGGAGCCAGCAGGTCCCGTTCAGTGGCGTAGTCGTCGCCGATGGTGGTGATTTTCCCACTGATCCGCCTAGCATTATCCTCGGCTTCCCAGGCTTTGATCTGTTCGTTGAGTTCGGTCAGGGAGGAGACTTCGGGCATGGGGGTCAAATGGTTGCGGCGGAACCATCCGACTTCTCCTTCAACACCACCTTTCTCATGGGCCCCAGCAAGACCGGGTTGGCAGTAGAACGGATCGAACCCGTAATGTGAGGCAAACAGTATCCACCGGTCGTTTTCCTTCCGCCGCCGATCCTTCCCGTGCAAGACCGTGGTCACGGCGGCGGTGAGGTTGTCGTAGCGGATATGCCTGGTGGGAATACCGCCGAGAGTGTTGAAAGCGTCGATGTGGCCTTCGAGGAAGGCTTCCTGCCCGCAAGTCGGATAAACACGGTGGATGGCTTTACCGGAGTGGGAGAGCCGGTAGACGAACATGTGACACTTCGTTCTCACCCCGTCGAGGATGATCCAGACTTCCCCGAAATCGACTTCAGCTTCAGCACCGGGTGCATGGTGCTGGGGGACGAAGACTTCTTTGCGCCGGCCGGCAGCAGCATCGATTTCTGCCCGGCGGACGCGAGCGTAGTCGCGGACCGTGGAGTAGGAGAGGCCCGCGGCTGCGTGTTCGTCGATGAGGCGGTTCAGGATCCGAGTTGCTGTGTGGCGTTGCTTCCGGGGTGCTTCGAGGTCCGAGCGCAACATCGCGTCGATGGCAGGTTTGTAGGGGTCGAGCTTCGGCGACGATCGCGTCGGCGGCTTTCTGGCTGGTGGTTCAGCGTGGTCGAGGGCTTGGCGGATGGTGCGGCGGTGCACGTTGTGGCGTTTGGCGAGAGCCCGGATCGAGAGTCCTTCGATGCGGGCGTCGCGGCGGATGGTGGCGAAGAGTTCCACTCGTGACTCCAAGGTGGTGGCCCCTGTTCTGTTGAACCAGTGTGTGGTTCCAGGGTGGGGCCAGTTGTGGCCGTCGCGACACCATCGGCGAGTCGCGGGTGGGGCCAGATGAAACCGTCATGCCGGGGCCACTTCACACTGTCATAACCATTGCGGCGTGCCTGAAGTCCCTACGTCACGGGGACACCCTGGTGGTGTGGAAGTTGGACCGGCTCGGCCGCGACCTGCGTCACCTGGTCAACATCGTCCACGACCTGTCAAATCCCGGGTTTAGTTGAGGCTGAACGGTTGTTCTGTATTCAGGCTGCGTTGCCGATGGTCTGGTTCTCGGCGAAATGTGTGGCCTCGATCTCGGCAGGGGTCTGGTAGTCGAGCATGGAA
>NZ_JALLGN010000023.1:0-6808 GCF_023072605.1 Brevibacterium sp. R8603A2 | reverse complement strand
TGCCGACTCACGGCCGTCGAGAACACCGGAGACGAGGTGAGCACCGACACCGACATCCCACTCGAACTCAGCGCCTGAGACCCCTAACGAAGGATCCAACCGCTACACCACTCCAAGGGACTTGACCCGCCCCCGTCACGATGCGGTCTCGCGTGATCGATATGCCGGATCGGAGCATCGCGGGCCCCAGCGCCAGCGACAGCCCCGGTCACAGGCACGCCGTGGCGAGAAGGGCACCTCAGCGGTGAGGCGAGAGGGCACCGCGGCAATGGCGGTGCCGAGAGCGAGCGGCCACCTCAGCCGAGGGATGCCGGAACAGGCGGTCACCTCGCCTGCGGGCGTCACAGCAACGGGAAGAGCACCTCGGCAGCGGATGCGGGACGCCACGGGGACCCCGCGCCACGGCAGCTCGGCACCTGTTCGTTCGGAGGGTTCTGAGGCCTCCCGGCACCCATCGACATTGCGAAGAATCGCGGAATCGCTCTCAGGAACCTTCGTAAATTGAGGGGTGAATGCGGAAAGTGCCGGGTGGACATCCACCCGGCACTCGTCCTGCTGTGCGCGATACTGGGATCGAACCAGTGACCTCTTCCGTGTCAGGGAAGCGCGCTACCGCTGCGCCAATCGCGCTCATCCGCTCCGACATGATGCCGAAGGGCTGTGCACTGGAGACCCATGTGGGTCTTCCGTGCGCGATACTGGGATCGAACCAGTGACCTCTTCCGTGTGAAGGAAGCGCGCTACCGCTGCGCCAATCGCGCTCTGCCCGTCTGACCGGGCCGAACCTGAGGTGGAGAGGGGATTCGAACCCCCGTATACGGCTTTGCAGGCCGCTGCCTCGCCTCTCGGCCACTCCACCGTGAGACGGCCAGGCCTGTCTCCGAGCGGACGACGGGATTCGAACCCGCGACCCTCACCTTGGCAAGGTGATGCTCTACCAGCTGAGCCACGTCCGCATGTCTCCGGGATCTCCCCGGCAACGAAAAACCACTCTATACGTTCACCTCCCCGATGCCAAATCTCCATCGGCATCCGGTCGCGTGACGCTCCTCACACCCGATCCGGACGAGGCACACTCACCTGCGAGGACGCCTCCCCCGGTCCACCCGGTTCAGCGATCTCCCACGCGCGATCAATACACTGGAGCGCGTGGGAGCGAGGGACACGAGACCGGCGGGCTGGCTGTCGCGTTCGCACAAGCACGGCCCCTCCTGGTTGCGCCGTGCCCGCCTGGGCTTCTTCCGCTGGCGCGCGACGATCCACCGCAACCCCCAGGCCTCGTTCGTCTACAAATGGTGCGTCGGCACCCTCGGCGGGCTCATCATCGCCGGCGGGCTCGTGCTCGTACCGCTGCCGGGCCCGGGCTGGGTCATCGTCTTCGTCGGCGTCGCGATCGTCGCCTCCGAGTTCGAATGGGCGCGCGACCTCCTCCACTGGGGCCGAGCACTCCTCCACCGCTGGACGGTGTGGCTGACCCGCCGCCACTGGAGCGTCCGCCTGCTCGTCGCCGGCGCCACCTGCGCCTTCGTGCTCGCTGTGGTGTGGACGATGCTGCGCCTCATCGGCCTGCCGCCCTGGGTGCCCGAATGGCTCGTCCCCGGCTGGCTCGGCCTCGACTAGCTGTGATGTCCAGGGAGGTTGTACCGCCTCGCAGCGCTAGGACTTCTTCGGCCTGCTCGCCTCGAGTCGTGCGAGCTCCGCGGCCGGGTCGAAATCGCCCTGGGGCCATTCGAGACCGAGCTGCTGGAGCTCGTTGATGAGGATCCGCGTGACAGCCCAGCGCGAGTACCATTTCCGGTTCGCCGGCACGACGAACCACGGCGCACCGACACGCGAGGTCCGGTCGAGGACGTCCTGGAACGCCGTCGTGTAGTCCCCCCATGCAGCACGATCGGAGATGTCGGATGCGGAGTGCTTCCACTGCTTGTCGGCCCGGACGAGACGGTCGCGCAGCCGCTCCTCCTGCTCCTCGGGCGAGATCGTGAGCATGACCTTGACCACGCGGATGCCGCTCTCGTGGAGGCCCTCCTCGAACTCGTTGATGACGTCGTAGCGCTCCGCCCACACCTTCTGCGGGGCCAGGCCGTGCATCCGCACCGCGAGGATGTCCTCGTAGTGGGAGCGGTCGAACACGCCGATGTTGCCCCAGCGCGGCAGCCGCCGGTAGACGCGCCACAGGAAGTAGTGCGCCGCCTCCTCCGCGGTGGGCACGCCGAACGCCGCGACCTCGACGCCGTGCGGGCTCAGAGCGCCGACGACGTGTTTGACGAGCCCGCCCTTCCCTGCGCTGTCGCGACCCTGGATGATGAGCAGCACCGAGTGCTGGAGGCCGTTGACGGCGGCGTTGGCGAACAGGCGCTCCTGGAGGTCGGAGAGCACCGCGTTGTCGAGCGACTGCGCGACCTTCCCATCGGCCTTGCTGCCCGAGAATCCGGGTGTGGCCTCGGGGTCGACGGCGGCGAAGCTGTTGCCAGGAGCGAACCGGAGGAGATCGGCGACCTCGCTCGGCGCGGCCTGCGAGACGTTGGCCGCGAGCGGCGGCACCTCGGCGGGTCGGATCTTCACGCTCACTTCTCCTCCCGGCCGGCCAGCGCGGTGAGGCGCGACAGGCAGCGGAGATACTTCTTCTTGTAGCCGCCGGCGAGCATGTCGTCGGTGAAGACCGCGTCGAGACGGGCACCGGAGTTGTGGATGTCGACGCCGCGGTCGTACATCCGGTCGACGAGGGCGACGAACCGCAGCGCGACGCCCTCGTTCTCGATCGTCTCGACGTCGTCCCAGAGAACCGCGTCGACGTCACCGAGCATCCGGCCGTAGCGCGAGGGGTGGACGGTCGAGAGGTGGTCGAGGAGCTCCCCGAACCGGTCCCGGGCGACGATGCCCTCGGCGTTCGCCGCGAGCTCGTCGAGCTCCGCGGAGGTGAGCGCCTCGGGCGGGGTGGGCGCTCCGCGGTGGCGGTAGTCGTCGCCGTCGATCCGCTGCACCGAGAACTGATCGGCCAGCGCCTGGATCTCCCGCAGGAAGTCCTGGGCGGCGAAGCGTCCCTGGCCGAGCGCGCCGGGCAGGGTGTTCGAGGTGGCGACGATCTTTACGCCGGCGTCGGTGAGCTCGCGCATGAGACGGGACATCATCACCGTGTCGCCGGGGTCGTCGAGCTCGAACTCGTCGATGCACACGAGCTTCATCTGCGAGAGCTGCTCACGAGCCTTCTGGAATCCGAGCGCTCCGATCAGGCTCGTGTACTCGACGAAGGTGCCGAACGTCGCCGGTTTGTCGTGGGCGTGCCAGGCCGAGGCGAGGAGGTGGGTCTTGCCCACGCCGTAGCCGCCGTCGAGGTAGACGCCCTTGGTGGCACCCTTCTTCTCGCCTCCGCCGAACAGTTTGGCGAGCATCCCCTGCTTGGGCTTCGCGGTGACGAAGTCACGCAGCGTGTCGCGGGCCTCGGCCTGCGAGGGCTGGGCGGGATCCGGCCGGTAGCTGTCGAAGGACACGTTCTCGAAGTGCGGCGGCGGGACGAGACCGGCGATGAGCTCGTCGGGGGCGACCCGCGGGTTCCGGTCCGTCAGCGCGACGGTCTGCGATGCATTCACAAGGCACAAGTCTACTCAGGCCGCTCGGTCGCAGACCCGCCGCCGAAACACGATGAGGCCTCCCCGCCCGTGTCGACCGGGTCGACTGCCTGCGGATGAAGCCGATCGACGAGGTGCGCCCCCGAGGTTCGATCAGCCGCGAGTGGTCGAGCACCGACGAACTCGGCGCCACTCTCCCCCGAACAGGATGCCGGGCCGGCCGGAGCCCGCAAGCAGGAGTTCGAGAACGGCAGCGCCTCCCAGACTTTCCAGGGCGAATGGCTGACATGGGAGCCCGGCCGCGGGGTCACGGTCGAGCGGTACTGACACCCGGCGCCGTGCGACGCACACCCGTCGCTCGGTGATGTCCTCTGCCCCGGTCGACGCACATTCCGCGCCCCTCCCGGACAGCAGAACTCTCAGGTAACATGCAGAGCGATGTCAGCCACATCACACTGCCGAGACCCGAGGCGTCGGGTACACCGATCTCCCACGAACACAGAAGGCCTTCCCATGCATCCCATCCTCCGCACGCTCGTCGCCGGCATCGCTGCGGCCATGATGATCCTCGGGTTCGTCCCTCTCACGGGTTCACCCCATTCCGCCATCACCGGCGGATCAGTCGCCCATGCCGCGACCCTCACCCCCAAGGGCCCGACATTCAACGACACGAACTTCACCGTGTACATCCCCTCGGACCAGGGCATCCGGTACTACATCGACGTCGACGGCGAGAACGTCACGAAGGACGACCTCGACTACGCCAAACCCGGGAACTACACCGCAGAGGACGGGATCGAGCGCGGTGTGCCGATCAAGGTCACCGCGAAGCCGGCGGGCAGCAGGGACGAGCTCTCCGGGGAGACGGAATGGACCCATGAGTTCGCCCCGCCCACAGTCCGCACCCCCAAGGGTCCGACGTTCAACAACACGAACTTCACCGTCTACATCCCGTCCGACCACGGCGTGCGCTACTACATCGAGGTCGACGGCGAACCCATCACGTCGCCCGGATACGACTACGCGGGACCGGGCACCTACGGCGCTGAGCAGGGTGTGCAGCGCGGTGTTCCGATCACGGTCACCGCCGGTCTCGTCAGCGACCGGGAAGTGCTCGAGGGCGACTCCGAATGGACCCACGAGTTCGCACCTCCCGTCACCCGCACCCCGAAGGGCCCCACCTTCAACGACACGAACGGCAGCGTCTACATCCCCTCGGACTACGGTGTCCGCTACTCCATCGATGTCGACGGCGAAGCGGTCACCTCCGAGGGACACGACTACGCCGCGCCGGGCAACTACACCGCCGAGCACGGCATCGAGCGCGGCGTCCCCATCACCGTCACCGCCCGCGCGGTGAGCAGCCAGGAACTCCTCGACGGCACCACGGAATGGATCCACGAGTTCCCGCCGGCCCCGGCCGATCCCGAACCCGTCACCCCCAAGGGACCGACCTTCACCGACAGCACGCGCACCGTCTACATCCCCTCCGACCGCGGGGTGCGCTACCACATCGACGTCGACGGCACAGCCGTCACCAAGGACGGACTCGACTTCGCCAAACCCGGTGCCTACACCGAAGCCGACGGCATCAGAAGCGGCGCGCCCATCACCGTCACGGCGGTGTCGGCCGGCTCGCAGACCGTGCTCACCGGCGTCACCGAATGGACCCACGAGTTCGAGCCCCCGGAGACTCTCACCCCGAAGGGTCCGACGTTCGACGAGTGGGACGCCACCGTCTACATCCCCTCGGATCGCGGCATCCGCTACTACATCGACGTCGACGGCACGAACATCACCGTCGAGGACCTCCCCTATGCGAAGCCGGGATTCTACGGCGCGCCCGAAGGGATCCGGACCGGGGTCTCGATCACCGTCACCGCTCAGCCCGTGAGCTCGCAGGCAGTGCTCGACGGTACGACGGAATGGGAGATCGAGTTCCACACCCGCCCGGATCGATCCCTCGCGAGCGGCGACGAGTTCGACGACGAGCCGCCGATCCCCAACGCAGGATGGTCGGTCTACAACACCCGCGCCTCCTCGCTCTCGGACGTCGCCAACACGGTCTACACGAAGGACGCGGTGCGCGTGAAGGACGGCAACCTCGAGATCCGCACCGCCCGGCACTGCCTGACCGGCGACGAGGAGCCCACCGAGGAGACCGAGAGTCCCGGTGGAGCGGTGTGCCCTGCCGGAACGCGGACGGTGTACACCTCGGGCCGGATCAACACCGATTTCCTCTACGACGCCCCGTTCGAGATGGAGGTCCGCGCGCGCATGTCGGACAGAATGATCGACGGAATGCATTTCGCGGCGTGGATGCGCAACAATCAGCCCTACTGCACCACCCCGGGGGTCGAGCGCTCGCGCATGTCCGAGATCGACACCATGGAGGTGCTCTCCTCACGCGCCAAGACGACCAACACCACCCATGTGACGTGCGAGAAGCGCAAGAATGCCACCGGCACCCGGCGGGACGGGCACAGCATGCCCGGGCAGATCGCGGGAGCATGGAACACGTACCGGATGACCTGGGACGGCTACGCGGTGCGCTACTACTTCAACGATCAGCTCGTGCCGTCGGACCGCGGACAGACGCCCGAGACCACCGGGAAGACCCTGGGCATGGACCAGGACGACTTCCGCAGCGCGATGAACGACCACCCGTACCAGGTCATCATCGACTCGATCGTGTTCCCCGATACGGTGACCTGGATTCCGCCGGCGAAGCACGACAGGCCCTTCCCCGCCCGAGTCGACCGGGTCGACTACCTGCGGATGAAGCCGATCGACGACATCCATCCCCGGGGTGCGATCGGCCGCGCCTGGAAGAACACCGACTGGCTCGGGGCTCCGCTGTCCGCCGAGGAGGATGCAGGACCGGTCGGCGCCCGGAAGCAGGAATTCGAGCACGGCACCGTGTACTGGTCCTCGGCGACCGGGGCCCACCCGGTCAAGGGCGAGGTGCGCAAGGCGTACGACCGCCTCGACGGCCCCGACGGATTCCTCGGACTGCCGATCTCCGGAGAGAACCCCCTGGCGAAGAACGGCGGCGCCTCCCAGAGCTTCGAAGGCGGCCAGATCCACTGGTCACGCGACACCGGAGCCCACGCCACCCGCGGCGCCATCCAACGCCACTGGCGCTCCCAGGGCTGGGAGAACGGCCGGCTCGGCTACCCCACCAGCGAAGAGACCCCCGTCGCAGGCGGAGGGGTGCGCCAGAGCTTCCAGGGCGGCGT
>NZ_JALLGN010000022.1:0-12894 GCF_023072605.1 Brevibacterium sp. R8603A2 | reverse complement strand
CAGGGCGGTTCACCCGTCTCGTTCGGCCACGCCCGGAGAAACCCAACTCAAGCCGTACCTCCGCCGGTATCATCGTGAGTGTTGGCCTGCCTGGGCCAGAGCGAGGGAGGACCAACGTGGCTGAGCCGTGGCTGTCCGCAGACGACATCGTCGCCCACCTCGGGGTCACCAAAGACACCGTCTACACCTGGATCGCCGAGAAGGCCATGCCCGCCCACAAGGTCGGACGCCTCTGGAAGTTCCAAGCCAGCGAGATCGACGACTGGGTGCGACGAGGTGGCGCTGCGGCCGACTCCGAGCCCTCCCCGCCAGGGTGAGCACGTCGCTCGCTTCGCGCCGCCGCTGACAATTTGTCGGTGGCACCCCATATCCTGATCCACTGCCCAAAATCGGAAGGAGGCACCCCGTGACAGAAGCGACAACAGACGCAACGTTGACGCTCGCGACGCTTCGCGCGGGCCAACGCCTCCGTGGCCTGGTGCCCGGGCAGACGGTCACCCTGATCGCCATCGATCCCATCGACGCCGAGTTGTTCGAGGTGTTCTACCGTGATGACTCCGGTCGCAGTGGCGCGCGTGCGATCACCGACGCCGACGCGGCACGGTTCGAGGTCGCGGGTGACTTCGAGTCCGCTCCCGCCTACGATGCCGACCCGGACGAGTTCCGGCTCGCAGCCGAGGCGCTGCGGATCAAGTACGCGGCGCTGTATGACCCGATGGTCGCGGTCAACAGTTCCGATGTTGATCCGCTGCCACACCAGATTCGCGCCGTCTACGAGGAACTGCTGCCACGTATCCCGCTGCGGTTCCTGCTGGCCGACGACCCCGGTGCGGGCAAGACGATCATGGCCGGGCTGTACCTGAAGGAGCTGATCCTGCGCTCAGACTGCGAGCGCGCAATTATCGTCGCGCCCGGCGGGCTCGTGGAGCAGTGGCGGGAGGAACTCAGCCAGAAGTTCGACCTGCGCTTCGAAGTGTTCAGCCGCCAGATGGTCGACGATGCCCAGGGTCGCAACGTCTTCGCCGAGCACCCGTTCCTGATCGCCCGCATGGACCAGCTCTCCCGCAGCGAAGACCTGAGCGAGCAGCTCAGCGAGGTCACCTGGGATGTCGCGGTCGTTGACGAGGCCCACCGCATGTCTGCCCACTACTCGTCCTGGGCGGGCGAGGTCGATGAGACCAAGCGTTTCAAGCTCGGGCGGCTGCTGTCGGAGACCGCGCACAACTTCCTGCTGATGACAGCGACCCCGCACGCGGGCAAGGAGGAGGACTTCCAGCTCTTCATGTCGCTGCTGGATCGCGACCGCTTCGAGGGCCAGTACCGGCAAGGCGTGCACCGCACCGACACCGACGGCCTGATGCGCCGCATGGTGAAGGAAGACCTGCTCACCTTCGAGGGCAAGCCACTGTTCCCCGAACGCAAGGCCTACACCGTCGAGTACGAGCTGAGCCCGGCCGAGCGAGACCTCTACGAACAGGTCACCGACTACGTCCGCACCGAAATGGGACGGGCCGAGCGGATCGCCCAGGCCGGGGACAAGAAGCGCGGCAACAACGTCGGGTTCGCGCTCACCGTGCTGCAACGCCGCCTCGCCTCCAGCCCCGAAGCGATCCTGCGCTCCCTGGAACGACGCCAGCAGCGCCTCGACACGAAACTGCGCGACATGCAGCGCATCACCGACGATGCCCGCTTCAGCACCTCGATCTCCTCACACATCGACGAATGGACGACGGGCAAGACGACACTGGACTTCGGAAGCGACGCGCTGCCCGCGTTCTCGGTCGATGATTTCGAGGACTTCGACGAAGAGACGACCGACGAGGAACGCGCCCAGTTCGAGGAACAAGCAGACCAGGTTGTCGATCTCGCCACGGCCGCGCAGACCATCCCTGAACTGCGGGCAGAGATCGCGATCCTCGAAGACCTCATCAAAGTAGCCCGGCGCGTCCGGCTGCAAGACGATGACAAGAAGTGGGTGCAGCTGCGCACCATCCTCGACGAGCAGCTCCTGACCCACGACGGCTCCGGCGATGCTCGCAAGATCATTATCTTCACCGAGCACCGCGACACCCTTGACTACCTGCAAGCCAAGATCACCGCCCAGTTCGGGCGTGCCGATTCGGTCATCACGATCCACGGCGGCACCCGCCGCGAAGACCGCAAGCTCGCCCGCGATCGCTTCACCCACAACCCCGACACCGTCGTCCTACTGGCCACGGACGCCGCCGGGGAAGGCCTGAACCTTCAACGTGCGCACCTGATGGTGAACTACGACCTGCCGTGGAACCCGAACCGCATCGAGCAGCGCTTCGGCCGCATCCACCGCATCGGCCAGCGCGAGGTCTGCCACCTGTGGAACATGGTCGCCCGCGACACCCGCGAGGGCGACGTGTTCACCCGGCTGCTGGCGAAGATTGACCAGATGTCAATCGCCTACAACGGCAACCTGTTCAACGTGCTCGGCGACGCCGACGCCTTCCAAGAGCGGTCGCTGCGTGACCTGCTGATCGAGGCAATCCGCTACGGCGACCAGCCCCAGGTCAAGGCCAAGCTCGACCGCATCATCGACGCCGGCGTCTCCCACGGCCTCGACGAGATGCTCGCCGAGCGCGCACTCCACCCCGAGATGTTCTCCGCACTCAACCTCGACGAAGTTCGCGCACGCATGGAGAAGGCCCGCGAACGCCGACTCCAGCCCGGTTACATCGCCGCCTTCTTCCTCCCCGCGCTCACCCGGCTCGGCGGACGCATCCGCAAGCGCGAGAACGGCCGCTACGAGATCACCCGCGTCCCGGCCCGCGTCATCGACACGGCGCGTCGCCTCAACCGATGGGCACCCGTCGCTGAGCAGTACGAGCGCATCACCTTCGAACTCTCAGGCATGCACCCCGACGGGCTCGCCGACGCCTCCCTCATCGCACCGGGCCACCCGCTGCTGCACGCCGTGATCGAGGCAACCATCGACGACCTCGGCCCCACTCTCAAGCAAGGCACGGTGCTGGTCGACCGGCGCACCAAGCAGACCGACGCACCGATGCTGATGTTTAGCGTCGAGCAGCGCATCGAGAACACCGCTGCCGATGCCGACACGGTTTCTCACCACTTCGACTACCCACTCCTCGAACAAGACGGCACCGTCACCGTGTCCGCAGCACCGCCCTACCTCGACTATGACCGACCGGACTCGACTGAGACCGAAGCCATCGCGGAGATCGCGGGCAGCGATTGGGCGCGGCAGAACCACGAGAAGCTCGTGCGCGCGTGGGCCTACCGTGAAGGGCTCCAGCCCCGAATGGACGAGATCAAGACCCGCCTCGACATCGAGACCGCGCGCACCCGGGCGCAGGTCAAGGATCGCTTGCTGGCCGAGATCAACCACTGGGATCGAGAACACAACCGCCTCGAAGCCCTCGAACGAGGAGGCACCGTCGGCAGGCTCCGCGCCGAGACCGCGCTCGTTCGTGCCCGACAACTCGATGAGCGGCTGAGCCACCGGCTCGAACAGCTCGATGAGGCCACCAACCTTGTTGCCGTACCCGCCGTCATCCGCGGGGCCGCTCTCGTCATCCCCAGTGCGCTCCTCGCGACCGACAACGAGCCTGAAGCACAGACCTTTGCCCGCCAGACCGAGGAAGTCGAGCGTCGAGCGGTCGAAGCCGTGCTCGCCGCCGAGCGGGCACTTGGGCGCGAACCTGTCGAGATGCCGCGCAACAACCCCGGCTACGACATCCAGTCCACCGACAAAGGCGGCTTCGTTCACTACATCGAGGTCAAGGGTCGCATCGAAGGTTCCGATACTTTCACCATCACCACGAACGAGATCACCTTCGCCCAGACCCAAGGCGACCGGCACCGGCTCGCCCTGGTCGAGGTCTCGACCAGCGGTGCTCCCAACGACCAGTTGCGCTACGTGAGCGACGCCTTCACCCACCTTGAGCCATCCGCGACCACCCGTTCCTACAACGAGGTCTGGCGCGACTACTGGGAACGCGGAGCACCACCGCGATGACCCTCACCACCGACACCAACCAGCCCGACGCCAGCGAGAGAAGCCCCGTGACCACCGCACCCAAGAAGAAGCTCATCGAAGTCTCGCTGCCACTCGAAGCAATCAACGCGGAGGCATCGCGCGAGAAGTCGATTCGCCACGGCCACCCCTCGACACTGCACCTCTACTGGGCACGCCGACCACTCGCTGCCGCGCGCGCAGTCCTCTTCGCACAACTCGTCGACGACCCGTCATCACGCCCTGACGAGTTCCCGACGGTGGAGGCGCAGGATGCTGAGCGCGCACGACTTCACGCGCTCCTGGAGAAGCTCGTCGTGTGGGATAACAGCAACGACGAAACCCTCCTACGGCAGGCGCGTGAAGAGATTCGCAAGAGCAACAACGGCGAGTTGCCCGCTGTGCTTGATCCCTTCGCTGGCGGTGGCGCAATCCCACTCGAAGCACAACGACTCGGGCTGGAAGCCCACGCCAGTGACCTCAACCCTCTCGCAGTGCTCATCAACAAGGCGCTCATCGAGATTCCGTCGAGGTTCGCGGGCGTGCCGCCTGTATTCCCCGGCTCGGCCGGAACCCGCAACGGATGGTCACGCGCAGAAGGGCTCGCGGAAGATGTCCGCCGCTATGGCGAGTGGATACGCGAGGAGGCAAGAGCACGCATCGGGAGCCTTTACCCAAAGGTCGAAACACCCGATGGAATGGAGCGCACTGTCATCGCATGGATATGGGCACGAACGGTCAGAAGCCCCAACCCAGCGAATCCGCTTGAAGTGCCGCTTGTAAAGTCATGGTGGCTCAGCAAGAAGAAGGGCAACGAAGCTTGGGTTAAGGCGACGATTGTCGATGGCAAAGTGCGCTACGAAGTGCGACTCGACGCGAGTGGTCCCAAAGGCGAGGATGACGGAACCGTGGGCCGAAAAGGCGCGCGCGCGATCGGTGACGGGACTCCAATTTCGTTGAACTACATCCGCCAGGAGGGCCGCGCCGGGCGCATGGGTGCACACCTCATAGGAGTGGTTGCTGAGTCAGGCCGAGGTCGAACGTACATATCACCGTCCGCGGCTGATCTCAGTGCAGCGATCATTCCACGCCCTGGCAACGTTCCAGATGGGAAGATTGGCCACTATCCGCGTGACATCAAGACGCAGACGTACGGGATGACCGAGTGGGCGGACCTGTTCACGAACCGGCAACTTGTGACCTTAACGACGTTGAGCGATCTCGTGGGAGAGGCCCGTCAGCGCGTGCTCGAAGATGCACTTGCCGCAGAGATCGAGGCTGGGCTCAGCCTTGAAGATGGAGGTAATGGCGCGGCCGCCTACGCCGACGCTGTTGCTACCTACCTCGCCTTCAGTGTTAGCAAGTCGACGAATACCGGATCGTCACTCACCAGCTGGATGAATGACAGAGGAGCGTTCCGGGAAACCTTTGCACGGCAGGCGATTCCGATGGTTTGGGACTATGCCGAAGTCAACCCGCTCGGAGACGTGGGGGGAACGTTCTCAGCTTGCCTGGACAAGCTATCGAGGTCGCTTGACCATCTGCCCTGCGGTATTGCGACCGTGGAGGCTGCCGATGCTGCCAAGAGGGACTACAAAGGGCTTGTCATATCAACTGACCCGCCGTACTACGACAACATCGGCTATTCGGACTTGTCAGACTACTTCTACGTTTGGTTGCGGCGGGCGCTTAGCAACGTGCATCCCACGACACTTGGAACGATGCTGACTCCAAAAGCCGAGGAGTTAGTGGCGAATCCTTATAGACACGGCGGGAAGGAAGCGGCCGAGAAGTTCTTCATCGATGGTTTCAATGCCGTATTCGCTCGCGTCAGGGAGGGCGCTAATCCTGCAGTGCCACTGACTGTGTACTACGCATACAAACAGCAGGAAGCAGGTGCTGATGGAGCTGCCTCGACAGGCTGGCACACTTTGCTTGATGGACTGATCGGTGCGAGTTGGGAAATTACAGCTACCTGGCCGATGCGAACAGAGGGTGCCGGCCGGATGATGGCGAGTGGCAAGAACGCTCTCGCGTCATCGATCGTACTGGCATGCCGTCCGAGGCCAGCAGATGCCCCCGCCACCACGCGCCGGGCCTTCGTGGCTTCGTTGAAATCTGAGCTCCCCGAGGCTCTGCGAACCCTCATGCAGGGTGCTATCGCACCGGTGGACCTTGCTCAAGCTGCGATTGGCCCTGGCATTTCGGTATTCTCTCGCTATTCGCGTGTCCGCGAAGCAGATGGCTCCGATATGAGCGTGAAGGATGCGCTCCTGCTCATCAATTCGACGCTCGACGAGGTGATTGGCGAGCAAGAGTCGGACTTCGACCCGGACACGCGCTTCGCGGTGAAGTGGTACCGGCAGTACGGCTGGGGACAAGAGAACTCCGGGATCGCGGACCAACTTGCGCGCTCCTCGGACACTTCCATAGGCACTCTCGAACGCGGCGGTATCTTCGAGGCGAAGGGCGGTAAGGCCCGTCTGCTACCGCCGTCCCAACTTGACGACGAGTGGGACGCAGCAACCGACGAGCGTGTCAGCGTTTGGGAGGCCACGGTTCGTCTCGCGGCGGTGATGGCGAAGGACGGTGCCGACAAGGTGGCGGAGCTGCTGCCGTCTGTTCAAACGCGCGTGAACTTGGATGCGGTGAAGGAGTTGGGCTTCCTATTGTTCCACGAGGCGGAGAAGAAGAAGGACACGAAGGACGCGATCCTCTTCAACGGTCTGGTGAGCGCGTGGGGCGACGTGAACGAGCAGGCACGCAAGTACGCGTCGACGCCACGCTCGTCACAGCAAGAGTTCGACTTCGATGAGGACGAGGATTAGGTCATGTCCGGCAAGCGAGATCAAGCCCAGAGCCGAGGCACAGCGGCGCGCAGCTCTGGTGCGGACCTGACTCCGTTTCGCGCTTTCGCGGAGTCGGTCAGCGCCGAGGGCGGCGAACTCGTCGATCAGGTGTCGGCCCTGATCGACCAGGCGCAGGCGTTCGCTGCGATGCAGGTGAACGCGACCTTGACTCTTCGGAACTGGTACATCGGTCGCTTGATCGATGTGGCCGTGCTGCGCGAGGGGCGCGCCGGGCACGACCAGGAACTTGTTGCGTCACTGGCGCAACAATTGACCTCACGGTATGGGCGAGGCTACGACCGGACGAACCTGTATCGGATGGTGCGGTTCTCCCAGCAGTTCACGAAGCCCGAACTTGTTGCGTCACTGACGCAACAAGTCAGCTGGACCCACTTCCGCGAGCTGCTTCCGCTCACAACCGACGACGCACGAGCCTTCTACGTGAAGGAGATCATCGACCGCCGACTCAGCGTCCGTAACCTGCGCTACGCCATCTCCCGCAAGGCGTTCGAGCGTCGTGAGATTGCCGACTCCCAGATTCCCGAGGGCTCGGCGGTCCCGCTGGACGCCTTCCGCGATCCGATGCTGCTGGACATGCTGGGGCTGGCCGACACCTACTTGGAGCGCGACCTCGAATCAGCACTGGTCCACGACATGGAGGCGGTACTGGACGAACCTTCCACCCAAGGCAGAGCTCCAAGCTCGTATCCAGGCGGTCTACCGGGAGGCGCAGGAGCGGATCGCCCGCAGGCAGCTCACCGCAGCGGCGGAAGAAGACTTCGATGAGTAGGGATTGGCCGGCGCTGGATGCAGCCTCGTCGGCAGCAAGTAGTGGTTTCTAGGAGACAACGATGGCGATGAACAACCGAGATCGAGTGGGCAAGGCGTTCGACCTGCTCTCCGAAGGGCTCCTGGACGAGGTCGATGAGGTCATGACGCGGGCCTACAAGACTGCTGACTGGCCGGCCGCGTGGGCGAAGGAGGATGCCCAGCGCCGGGGCGGGCCGCTGCGCACACTGACCAAGCACGACGTGCAGGTCCAGCTCCGCGCGATCACCGAGCAGGGCTACCACTTCAAGGACGTGCTCTCCCGCGCCCAGCAGGGCTTCGCTTCCGAGCTGCGTGAGACCCGGAACCTGTGGGCACACAACGAGCCTTTCTCCTCTGACGACGCATCACGTGCCCTAGACACGATTGAGCGGCTACTGCATGCGGTCGGCGCGGTCGATTCCGCCGAGGATGTACGGAAGCTGCGCGTCGATCTACAGCGCACGGTGTTCGAGGATCAGACCCGCAAGCAGGTGAAGCGTACGAAGGTGTCCCTCGAACCTGGCTCCGGTCTGCGCCCGTGGCGTGAGGTGATCCGACCCCATGATGACGTGGCGCGTGGCGCGTTCACCGCATCGGAGTTCGCGGCCGACCTGCACCTGGTCCACACTGGTCAGGCGACGAGCCCCGAGTACGGCGATCCGGTGGAGTTCTTCACCCGCACCTACCTCACCGAGGGATTGCGCGACCTGCTGTCACGCGCTCTGCGACGCCTGAACGGCGAAGCTGGCGCGAGCCCCGTGGTGAACCTGCAAACCAACTTCGGCGGCGGCAAGACCCACTCGATGCTGGCGCTGTACCACTTGTTCAGCGGTACTCCGGTCAAGGACTTCCCGCAGGAGCTTCAGGAACTCATCGCCGCGAACGGCAACCCCGATCTCGGCGCACTCGACGTCCGACGGGTGGCCCTCGTTGGTACCTACCTGAAGGCCGGGTCGCCGATCATCAAGGACGACGGCACCGAGGTTCGCACGCTCTGGGCTGAACTCGCGTGGCAGCTCGGCGGGCGCGAAGCCTACGACCTGATCGCCGAGGACGACCGCGCGGGCACCAACCCCGGTGAAGCGCTGCGCACGCTGATCGTGCACTATTCGCCGTCGCTGATCCTGATCGACGAGTGGGTGGCGTACGCTCGCCAGCTCGTCACGGACAAGGAACTGCCGTCCGGTTCGTTCGAGACGCAGTTCACCTTCGCGCAGTCGCTCACCGAGATCGTTCGGTCCGTGCCGGGCGTGATGCTTGTGGTCTCGATCCCGGCATCCGACACCGGCACCGGCACTGAGGGACGCGGTAGCGACATTGAGATCGGTGGCGCGAACGGGCAGCTCGCGCTGGAACGTCTCCAGAACGTGATCCGTCGCGTCGCAGACCAGTGGCGGCCGTCGAGCAAGGACGAGTCGTTCGAGATCGTCCGGCGTCGGCTGTTCCAGGCGCCGAACGCCGAAGGCCTCACCACGATCTCGGCTGTGGCGCGTAGTTTCACGAACCTGTACCGCAACAACACCGCGCTGTTCCCACGCGATGCGGCATCGCCGAATGACGACTACGAGAAGCGCATCCGCGCGTCCTACCCGCTGCACCCCGAGCTGCTGGACCGCCTGTACGAGGACTGGTCGACGCTGGAGCGGTTCCAGCGCACCCGTGGCGTTCTCAAGCTCGTCTCGTCAATCGTGCACGAGCTGTGGGCATCGAACGATGCCTCGCCGCTGATCCTGCCCGGCAACGTGCCGCTGGATGCGACGACGGTGAACACAGACCTGACGCAGTACCTCGAAGACCAGTGGAAGCCGATCATCGACTCCGACATCGACGGCCCCGGATCGACCGCGCAGCAGATCGACCTCGACCGCCCCAACCTCGGCCAGCGGTTCGTCACCCAGCGCATCGCGCGCACGATCTTCATGGGCGCGGCACCTCGGATCAAGAGCACCCGCAAGGGACTCGACAAACAGTACCTCTGGCTCGGCACCGCAGTGCCCGGTGACACCCTCGGGAACTTCGGCAGCGCCGTCGAACTACTCGCGCAGCGCTCGACCTACTTCTACGAGGAGCAGGGCCACTACTGGTTCGACACCCAGCCGTCGGTCACCAAGACCGCGAACGACTATGCCGAGCGGCTCCGCGAGGATGTCGAGACGGTGTGGAACGAGATCACGCGCCGCCTCCAAGGAGAAGAGCGCGTGCGCGGTGTGTTCGACCGGGTCCACATAGCCCCGTCGTCCTCCGCCGACATCCCCGACCTTGAAGACACGCGCCTGGTGATCGCGCACCCGCGGCACGCCCGTCGCAAGCAGGACGGCGCGGACTCGGCCGCGCATGCGTGGGTCCGTGACGCTATCGAGAGCAAGGGTGCGAGCCAGCGCATCCACCGCAACACGCTGATCTTCCTGCTCGCCGACAAGAGCGAACTGGAGGGCCTCGAAGCCGCGACCCGCAGCTATCTCGGTTGGAAGCGAGTTCAGGCGACCAGCGACAGCCTCAACCTGTCGGCGCAACAGCGCAAGCAGACCGACGACTGGGTGTCCCGGCTCGATCAGACCGTCTCCGACCGCATCCGCGACACTTTCGTCTGGGCGGTCTACCCGGAGCAGTTCGACCCGACCAAGCCGTTCGAGCTCGTGGCCGACAGGGTGCCCGACTCCGGCGGACGTTCCCTGGCCGAGCGCGTCAGCGCCAAGCTCGGACGTGAGGATCAGCTCGTCACCGACTTCGGCGCCCCGATTCTCGGGGCCACCCTGCACCACGAGCTCGGCGCGCTGTGGCGCGACGCAGGCGAGATCACGGTCGGCGAGTTGTGGGGCTACTTCACCCGGTACACCTACCTGCCTCGCCTCGTCCGACGCGAGGTGCTCGACAACGCCATCGAACAGTCACTCTCGGCGGTGCTCGTCGACAATGAACGGTTCGCGATCGCATCAGGCAAGGACGCCGAGACTGGCCGCTACCGTAGCCTGCTCGTGGCACCGAACCCGAACACCCGGATTCAGGTCACCGACAGCACCCTGCTCATCGAAACCGAGCGCGCCCAGAAGCAGGCCGATGCAGACCGGATCGCGGCCATACGTGAGGCTGCGATGAACGCAGCCACGACCGACGGGGACTCCGCTGCCGTTGGGCCGGTTGACTTCGTGTGGACGGGCAGCTCGTCCACCGAGGGCGATGAGCCGTCCGAAGCCGAGTCTGCGCTGGAGGCAGTGCTCGCCCGGTTCTTCGGTTCGGTGAAGATCGACTCCGACCGCTACGCCCGCGACATCGGCAACGTGACCCGCGAGGTGATCGACCGCCTCGCCGGAGCAGGTGCCCGGCTCGACATCACCATCGACATCCAGGCCACTAAGCCCGACGGCTTCGACGAGTCCGAGGTTCGCACCATCGGGGAGAACGCCCGAGTCCTCAAGTTCGACCCCAGCTCCGGCTTCGAGAAGAGCTGAGGTAAGAACTCGTGAAAATCACCTCGGTTGAGATATCGAACTTCAAGGCGCTTGAACAAACCAAACTCGACCTGCACCCCACGTTCAACGTACTTGTCGGAGCAAACGGGTCTGGGAAGAGCTCGGTGCTGCAAGCCCTCCACTGGATGTTCCAGTCTGGGCGCAACTTCAGTGTTGAGCCGAAGAAGGGTGATACAGCCTCGACTCTCTCCGAGAAAGACGCGATCTACATGCCTTCCCCTGACTATAGGAACGCTGGGCACGGCACAGAGTACGGCAATACGCACGGCAAGCCACAGCTTGGCGTCACCGTCGTCGCGAAGACCGACGACGGCTCCGAGGTGACAGCAGAGATGTGGCTGAAGGCCGCACGCAACGAGGGCATCTCTGTGCATGTGCCCACAGGTAACACGATCGTCTCGCATATCCGAGACCAGTCCCGCGAGTTCAGCGCGTATATTCCGGGAGTCGCGGGGATCCCTCTCAACGAGGAGAAGCGCTCAAAGCTCCTCGTTCACCGATCCGCTGCGGCAGGCGACGCGAACACCGTACTCCGGAACATGCTGGACCTTCTTCGAAGAGTAACTGTGGATGGTCGTAATGGGCTCGAAGTCGTTGAGGACTTGGTGTCGCAGGTGATGGGCGAATTTTCGTTGAAGGTGGCCTTTGACGACGAGAAGCACATTCGCGTTATGGCGACATTCAGGACTGGGGACATGGTTGCCGGGGACGACAAGGCGTATCGGCCGCTGGAGCTCGCTGGTATTGGTTACCTCCAGGTGCTTCAGATTTTCTCCTACCTTGTGTACTTCAGGCCGGTCGTACTCTTGGTGGACGAACCAGATGCTCATCTCTACCCGATCGCTCAGGAACGTCTCGTCAAGGTTCTGGCGCAGGCGGCACAGGACTTTGATTCGCAGATACTCCTGACCACGCATAGCCCATCCATCGTTCGCGCGCTCCCAAGCGAATCGCAGGTCATCTGGATGCGGGACGGCGAAGTTCAGCCTGAGGGAGACACCGACGGCCGGCTGCTCATGGGCTGGGGTCTACTTGACCGGAAGATCGTTCTCCTGACCGAGGACACGAACACGGACATGCTCAGATCGATCTTGGCGCAATGGCCAGATATCGAACGTGCCACCGCGATCTGGCCATTTCACGGGTCATCTAATATTCCACCGGCCGATGCCATCGATGGGCTCAAGGCTCTACTGGCAGCGGACGTACGCTTGGTGATTCACCGGGATCGTGACTTCCTCATGCCTGCTGAAGTTGCGAAGATCGCTAAACCCTATGAAGACCTTGGGCATCGATTCTGGGCCACCAAGTACTCCGACATTGAGGCTTACTGGGTGGACCCGGAGGTCATTGCATCGCACTTCGGCGTTACTCACGATAAGGCATCCAACATCTTGGCGAACGCGCTCGCCGAAGCGGAGAAGAACGACGATCAACTGAAGAAGAGAAGAAAAAAGCGAAGTGAAGCTCTAAGCAAGATCAACCGCGATGGCAGCCTTCCTCACTTCGGCGACGAAGACGTGCGCGCCGAAGCGGAGGCCGACGGCACCCAGTTCGGTGTGCTCGGCAAGACAATGATCGGTCGAATACGGGAAGCAGCTTCAGCGGCAGGCCTTGATAGAAGTGGGAGCTTCGGCAAGTACGTTCCAGCGACGCTCGCGCACCCAATCGCCGATGATCTTCGCGCGCTACTTGAGGCCCCACAGTAGGTGTGCAGAACAGCAGATGACGTGTGCGCACTTCACGCTGAACCGCCCCA
>NZ_JALLGN010000021.1:0-14515 GCF_023072605.1 Brevibacterium sp. R8603A2 | reverse complement strand
CGAGGGCAAGAGCAAACGCGACATCATCCGCTGTCTGAAACGCTACGTGATCCGCGAGGTCTACCACCTCGTCAAGACCGACCCGCGAACCGGCGAAATCATGAGTTGACAACTATAGGAGCATCAATGCCCTGGCCGAGACGGTGAACGGGTACTACAAGGCCGAACTCGTCCGCGGGCCGGCCCGGTCCGGGCCGTGAAAGACGGTCGAGAATCTCGAGCTCGCCACCCTCGGTTGGGTGCACTGGCACAACACGCAGCGCCTCCACGGCTACCTCGGCGACGTCCCGCCCGCCGAGTTCGAGAACGCGTTCTATGCTGTCCAAGCCGACCGCGAACACCTGGTCGGAATCAAATAGCGCGAGTCTCCATCAGACCCAGGGCGCTTCACTACAACCCCACTGCCGATGTTTGTTCGACGGTCGGAGGTGTAGACCCCACCTGGACGATGTGGTCCAAGCAGAGGCGCGAACGCTCGCGGGGCGAAACGTGTTCTGGCGCCAGCATGGACCCCACGTAGACATTTCGCAAGTCATTTGCTTGACGAATGGAGCCTGACCCGCTTATCCGGACACCGACTTTGAGGCGATATCGTCTCGGAAGGAGTCCGTGACATGCCTGCTGCCCACCCGCCGGAGTTCCGGCGTCGAGCCCTCGATCTTGTTGCTCAGGGCAATCCCAATGCGCAGACCGCGCGTGACCTCGGGATCAGCGAATCCTGCCTTCGGAACTGGACGAACCGTGACGCTGTCGACTCCGGCCGCAAGGCCGGGGTCACCATCGACGAGCACAAGGAGCTCGTCGAGTTGCGGCGCCGGAACCGGGTGAATGGACGAGCCGGACGCCGTCACGGCGCGCGATCGCGGGTGCGGAACTGACGATCACGATCCGCCGGCTCCACTTTGAGTCGGCGAAGACGATGAACGCGACGATCCCGGCGACGGCAGGCGGAACTGCCGTCGCCACCGCTGCCGACGTCTCGAACGAGGATGACATCGTCCGCGTCGTGGAGACGGCGAAGGAGTCGTTCGGCGGCATCGATGTCGTGTTCAACAACGCCGGCATCATCCGCCGCACCACGGCCGACGAGACCACCGTCGAGGAGTGGGATCGCGTGTTCGGCGTGAACGTGCGCGCCATCTTCCTGATGTGCAAGCACGTCGTGCCGATCATGAAGGCGAACGGCGGCGGCTCGATCGTCAACACCGGCTCCGGATGGGGCCTGAAGGGCGGCGGTCAGGCGATCTCGTACTGCGCGTCGAAGGGCGCGGTCGTGAACATGACCCGTGCGCTGGCCATCGACCATGGTCCGGACGGCATCCGGGTCAACTCCGTCAACCCGGGCGACGTGGACACGGGGATGCTGCGCGACGAGGCTCGCCAGCTGGGACAGGACCAGGCCGGATTCCTGGCTGAGGCGGCCGAGCGCCCGTTGAACCGCATGGGACAGCCGAGTGAGATCTCGGCGGCTGTCGTATGGCTCGCGAGCGATGAGGCGTCGTACGTGACCGGGGCGGCGCTGGTCGTCGACGGTGGCGGCATCGCCAGATCCGCTGATCACCTGCTGAGCGATCCTTCGGTTGGTAAGCCTCGCCCAACTCGTGTCACGTTAGGCGAGGCTCACCGTGACCGGCGCGTCCTGCGCCGGTCACCGAATCCGAAGGAACGCCCGTGCGATCTTTGAATCGCTCTGGGTTTCGTTCCGTTTTTCAAGCAAGTATGGAGATCCGCAAGCTCGGCCGCACCATGAAGCAACGCGCCGACATCCTCGCCTTCTTCGACCGGCCCGGCACAAGCAACGGGCCCACGGAGGCGATCAACGGCCGGCTCGAGCACCTCCACGGCTCCGCCCTCGGGTTCCGCAACCTCACCCACTACATCGCGAGATCGCTGCTCGAAGCCGGAGGCTTCAGACTCGCGCTACACCCTCATTCGTGAAGGGCCCTTTTCAGTCTCCGGGGTGGGCGGTCTGGTCCGCGAGGAGACGAGCGGCCTCCGCAGCGTATGGTGCTTCCACTTGGACCTCGTAGTGGCCCGCCTCAAGGGTCTCCAGTGAGTCGAAGTCCCGTCGGCCGCCCTTAGCCAGGTGTCCAAGGAAGTAAAGCAAAGCGCCCCAAACTGCGCCAGAGGCGACCGAGATGATCAGGATGGCCAGCCAACCGAATCCGGGGGCGAACAGCCCGAACAGCAGACCTAGCAGAACACCGAACCATGCTCCAACGCCTGCGCCCCGTAGCGCAGCCTTTCCTCCTGTCAAGCGACCGAGTACATGCTCGACGACACGAACGTCGAGCCCCACGATCGCTACTCGTTCCACAGCGAAGCCGGCGTCGGAAAGACGGTCAACCGCTGCCTGCGCACTGGCGTAGTCAGAGAACCGCGCGATCGTTTGTTTCCAGCGGGGGTCATTGGTGAACGGGGGCTCACTAGCGTCCTGTTCCGGAGGGTTGTTGCGAGGGGCCTCGGGGCTGGTCATGGGCGTACTCCTTTAGTGAAAACTGGATGAATCACCGTGCTAAGACCAGAAGGCTGGGTGCACGCCCGTCTTCCGGTCTTGCGAAGCCGGGTGTTGCGCCGTTCGGCATCAGGGAAAGGTCGCCCCTGTTTGCTTTCGGCGCGTGCTGCGAACGAGAAGCTAACTCTGGCTCGTCGATGGGTCTCCGGCCGGGCGTTACTCCTGAGGCGAGTGCTGACTCAGGACATGAAACTTGCGCGGCTTGGCTTTCTCGCTGACCGGGATGACCAGGCTCAGCACGCCGTTGTCGTACGAGGCGAAGATGTTCGCCGAGTCCACACCCTCACCGATGCTGAACTGGCGGAGGTAGGTACCCGCCGGTCGCTCCTGAACGAGCCACTTGGCTCCCTCGGTGTGGGGTGCAGTGCGCTGGGCGCGGATGGTCAGCAGCTGACCGTCGACGTCGATGTCTACCGACTCCGGATCGACCCCGGGCAGGTCGGCGGTGAGAATGTAACGGTCAGCTTCACGGTACAGGTCTACCGGCATCACACGCGGTCCCGGACGGGACTGAAGCAGGCCGGACGCGAGGCGGTCGAGCTCGCTCAAAATCGAACGACATTGCCATGATGAATCATCTCCTTTCCGTATGCGGGTCCTCGGGTCTATCCCGATGCCTTTGAATTAGCACTCTCCACGCGGGAGCGCCATCGTTTTTGACGCTTTCATCTGGTTATTTCCCGTACCAAGAATCTGCTTTCTTGGGCGAAATCGTCATGCTGTCACCGCCTCGGCGACGACTCGCGCGAGGCGCTTGCCGATGAGGTGGTTCGTTGCCCGCACACGCCGAACGGTGACCCCCATCATCCGCTCCACGATGCGCAGCACGGCTTCGGAGCGGAACTCGTCGAGGTCGCCCATGATGACGTCGATGGGGGCTTTGACATGGGCGATGTCGCTGAGAGTGGTCTGTGACTCGATGGAGTGCTGCAACGACTTGACGAATGGCTCCCAGTTGCGTTCAGTGATATCTACAGCTTTGGGGATGGGCAGCAGCCGCTGTACCAGCGCAGCGTGCCGGAGGGTGAACTCCCGGTTCGTGCGGAGGTACTCGTAGAGCCGCAGGTAGAAGTCCATCCGGGTCCGCTCGATGACGTCCCCTATTTCATGGGGTGCGAGATAGATAGGTGGGCTGACCATCACGAGCTTCGCGACTCGCTTTTGCCGCCGGGCGGCGTACCGGGCGCCGATGAGGGCGCCCATGGAATGCCCGACCACAGTGAACGGCTCGCGCAGCCGCAGCGACGCGACCGTCCGCTCGATAGCGGCGACATGGTCGGCCAGGGTGTAATCGGCCCACTCCGGCGCCGGCGACTCGCCGAAGCCGAGCAGGTCGATGGCGATGCACCGGTGGGTGCGCTCGAGCAGCGGGATCACGTGGTGAAACGTCACCGACGAGGACGCGATACCGTGCAGCAGCAGCACCGTCGGGCCTTCGCCGCGTTCCTCGGCGATATGCAGCACCGGCATGCGGCGAAACCACCTCATCCGACGCAACGTCGAGCGGATCTCGCCCGCTACGCCCGCATGGGCCACCGGAGGATCCGCGGGTTCTCCCACGGCTGCCGGGTTCGGGGAGGCTTGCGGCATCAGGTGTCCCTGGATGTCGGAGCTCCTGCGCACACCCGACTGTGACGACCCTCGTTCAGGTACTCGTGGATCTGCCGGACCACACTGGCGCCCTCACCCACAGCCGAGGTCATTCGCCTCACAGACCCGTGCCGTACATCGCCGATAGCGAAGACCCCGGGGATGGTGGTCTCCAAAGAGAAGCGGGGGCTTCCTTCCGTCCGCGCGCCGGCCAGCTCCGCCTCCGCGCCGGTGAGGATGTACCCGTCAGGATCGCGTGCCACATCGACCTTCAATACCGTCGTCGCCGGAGCGGCGCCGACGAAGACGAACACGTGCCCCACGGGGAGCTTCTCCAGCACGTCACCGTGACGGACTGTGATCGCTTCCAAACGGTTGCCGCCGTGTGCTTCCACGACCTCCGAGGACAGCAGCACGTTGATACGGGGGTGATGTTGGATCTGGTCCACCAGGTACCTGGACATTCCCGCTCCCAGGTCCGCGGCGCGCACCACAAGGTGCACACGGGAGGACGTGCGGGCAAGAAACAGCGCGGCCTGGCCGGCGGAGTTGCCGCCGCCGACAACAGCGACAGGTGTGTCTACGCACATCCGCGCTTCCTGCGCTGTTGCCGCGTAGAACACGTTCGAGGTCTGGAACCGGTCCAGCCCCGCGGCGGGAAGCGAGCGGTATCGCACCCCGGTGGCAAGGACCACCACATCCGAGGTGACCTCCCTGCCATCTTCGAAGATCACCCGGAAGCGGTCCTCATCCTCCACGACCTCCTGGACCGTGGTCGGGATGTCCAACTTGGCACCGAACTTGCGCACTTGCAGGAGGCTGCGGTCGGCGAGCTCAGTGCCGGAGATTCCGGCGGGAAACCCCAGATAGTTCTCGATCTTCGCTGACGTTCCCGCCTGCCCGCCGGTGGCGACCGCGTCGCACAGGTAGACCGACAACCCATCGGAGGCTGCGTACACCGCCGCGGCAAGACCAGCCGGCCCACCGCCGACGACCACCACATCGCAGGTGGCCGGTGGGGCGGGCGGGCGCATCCCCAACTCTTCGGCAAGCCGTGCCGGGGTGGCATCCAGGACGGTGCGTGAGCCGCCGAGGATCACCAGCGGGAAGTCGGCGACGGTGGCGCCGAGCTGGCGAACCAGTCGCTCCGCTTTCTCGTCCTCATCCAGGTCCACCAGCCGGTGGGGCAGCTGGTTTCGTGCGATGAAGTCCAGCAGATCCCGGGTCTGCGGGGAGAAGCAGGAGCCGACGATCCGCAGGCCCGCTCCCGCCCCGATGGCCAGGGAGCGGCGGATGAGGTAGGCCCGCAGGATGATCTCACCCAACAGCGGGTCCGAGGTGACGATGGCCTCCAGCTCATCGACGGGCACCTCCACCACCTCGGCGGCGCCGATGGCGGAGACGAACACGAAAGACGGCTGTCCTTCCAGCAGCCCGACATCCCCCACGAAACGGCCGCGGCCGTGCACCCCGACCGCCAAGGGCTCATCGGAGTGGCGCGGATCCGCCACAGGTTCGGTGTCCGCCGTCAGCAGGTGCCCTTCCAGGACGACATAGAGGGAGGACGGGTGCTCGCCGGGCTGGATGAGAACCTCCCCGTCGGTGAGTGTGCGGCGCTGCCCTCGTACGAGCAGCACCGCGATCTGCTCGTCGCTGAGCCGCGGGAAGGCGCCGATGGTGTCAGGCGTCTCGGCCTGAGCGTCCTGGCGGCGGTTGGCGGCGGGCGTGTCACTCATAGATACGCTTCGTCCACATAGCACCAGCTCCAGTTCTCCCCCAGCTCCAGCGACCGCACGATGGGGTGCCCCGCCGTGAGCGCATGCGCGCGAGCGTGCCGCATCGGGGAGGAGTCGCAGCACCCGACCTTCCCGCAGGTGCGACACATTCGCAGGTGCAGCCAGGGCGTGCCGGCCGCCACGCAGTCCTCACATGACCCGGGTGTCCGGGGACGGACCGGGGGGGGATGAGCGGGACGTGTGGGTCGACGTATCTCATGGGGCACCGCCGGCCGAGCCAGCCTTCTTCTGCAGCGCCTCGTCCACCCAGCGCAGCAGCACGTCCGGCGGGGCGGCTCCGGATTGGCGGGAGAGCACGTTCCCTTGGTTGAGGATGAGCAGGGTCGGCACCGTCTGGACGGAGAACTTGCGGGCCGTCTCCGGCGCGGCGTCCACGTCCACTTTCACCAGCTTGAGCTCGCCGGCACGTTCCGTGGCGACCTTTTCGAGGGCAGGGCTGACCATCCGGCACGGTCCGCACCAGGTCGCCCACAAGTCCACGAGCACCACTTGCGGGGCCTTCTCGACCACCTCGGCGAAGTCCGCATCGCCCGCATCGACGATCCACGGCACGACGCTCTTGCAGGCGCCGCAGCGCGGGTACCCCGACGCGGCGGCGGGGACACGGTTCTTCTTCCCGCAGTTGGGGCAGGTCACAATCGCGCTCACGCCGCGTCATCCTCTTCGACGGGCGCTTCGATGTTGAAGACGAGGTCGCCGTCCTGCACATCCAGCGTGACCGACGACCCGTCCATCACCTGGCCGCTCAGCAGGGCACGACCCAGCCGGGTCTCGATCTCATGGCTGATGTAGCGTCGCAGCGGACGCGCACCGTACACAGGGTCGTAGCCGCGGTCGGCGATGAGCTGGCGTGCCGCGGGCGTCAGCTCGATGCGAATCTGACGCTCAGCCAGCCGGGAGCGCAGGTCGATGAACTGCAGCTCCACAATGTCGTGGATCTGTTCACGACCCAGCGGCGAGAACACCACGATGTCATCCACCCGGTTGAGGAACTCGGGACGGAAGTGGGCACGCAACTCAGCGAGCACATTGTTTCGCACGTCGTCGGGGATCGCGCCGCCATCGAGGCCCAACAGGTGATGGGCACCGATGTTGGAGGTCATGATGACGATGGTGTTGCGGAAGTCGACGGTGCGTCCCTGGCTGTCGGTGATACGGCCGTCGTCGAGGACCTGCAGCAGCGTGTTGAACACGTCCGGGTGCGCTTTCTCGATCTCGTCGAGAAGGACCACGCTGTACGGGTGGCGGCGCACCGCCTCGGTCAGCTGCCCTCCCTCGTCGTACCCGACATACCCGGGAGGTGCACCGACGAGCCGGCTGACGGTGTGACGTTCCTGGTATTCGCTCATGTCCAGCCGGACCATCGCCGACTCGCTGTCGAACAGTGCTTGCGCGAGCGCTTTGGCCAGTTCGGTCTTTCCCACTCCGGTGGGGCCGAGGAAGATGAACGAGCCGATGGGCCGGCGCGGGTCGCGGATGCCGGAGCGGGCACGGATAATCGCGTCGCTGACGAGCGTGATGGCCTCATCCTGACCGACCACCCGCTCCTTGAGGGTGGCGTCCAGGGTGAGGATCTTGTTGCGTTCACCTTCCTGCAGCCGGGCCACGGGGATCCCCGTCCATGCTGCGACGATCTCGGCGATCTCGTCCTCGGTGACCACCTCCCGCAGCAGCCGCTGCCCGCCTTGTTTGGAGGTGAGACGCTCCTCCTCGGCGCGCAGGCGTCGTTCCGCGTCAGCGATAGCCCCGTACCTCAGTTCAGCGGCACGGTTGAGGTCGTAGGAGCGCTCCGCTTCCTCCGCCTCCCGCCGCAGGCGCTCCAGCTCACCGCGCAGCTCCTGGACCTTGCGGATCGCTTGACGCTCCGCCTCCCACTGGGCGCGCTTGGAGTCCGCCTCCGCCTTCAGGTCGGCCAGTTCCCGGCGCAGCTCCTCCAGCCGGTTCTTGCTGGCAGTGTCCGTTTCCTTCGACAGCGCCGCTTCCTCGATCTCCAGGCGGGTCACCCGCCGGGTCAGCTCGTCGAGCTCAGCGGGCATTGAGTCGATCTCGGTTCGCAGACGCGCGCAGGCTTCGTCGATGAGGTCGATGGCCTTGTCGGGCAGGAACCGGTCGGTGATGTACCGGTGGGACAGTACGGCGGCAGCGACCAGTGCGCTGTCCTGGATGCGGACACCGTGGAAGACCTCCAGCCGTTCGCGCAGGCCGCGGAGGATGGAGATCGCGTCCTCCACGTCAGGTTCCTCGACCATCACCGTCTGGAACCGGCGTTCCAGGGCCGCGTCCTTCTCGATGTGCTTGCGGTACTCATCGAGGGTGGTGGCACCGATGAGGTGCAGCTCCCCGCGGGCGAGCATCGGCTTGAGCATGTTGCCGGCGTCCATCGCCCCTTCGGTTGCTCCCGCCCCCACCAGGGTGTGCAGCTCGTCGATGAACAGCAGGATGCGTCCCTCCGCTGCCTTCACTTCCGCCAAAACTGCCTTCATTCGCTCCTCGAACTCGCCCCGGTACTTCGCGCCGGCGACCAGGGCAGAGAGGTCCAGCGAGAACACGGTTTTGTCGCGAAGGCCCTCGGGCACGTCCTCACTCAAGATCCGCTGGGCAAGGCCCTCCACGATGGCGGTCTTTCCGACACCGGGCTCGCCGATGAGGACGGGGTTGTTCTTGGTCTTGCGGGAGAGGATTTGGATGACCCGGCGGATTTCCGCATCACGCCCGATGACCGGGTCAAGCTTGCCCAACCGGGCGTCAGCGACCAGGTCACGGCCGTACTTCTCCAACGCCTCGTACGTCTGCTCGGGGGTGGCGGAGTTGACGTGCTGGTTGCCGCGGATCTTGGTGAGTGCGCTGAGGAAGCTCTCCCGGGTGACACCGTGCCCGCGCAGCACGCGGGACGCGGGACGGTTGGAGGAGTCGTCGGCGAGGGCCAGAACGAGATGCTCCACGGAGATGTAGGAGTCTTTCAGCCGCTTTGCCTCCCGCTCCGCCCGTTCCAGGGTGGAGGTGAGGCTGCGGCTCACGTAGACCTGACCGGTCTGCGGGGAGGACCCGGAGACGCTGGGCTTGCGGGCGATCTCCGCTTCGACGTCGGCGCGTACCGCTTCCACGTCAGCACCCGCTGTCTGCAGCAGTCGGGGAACCAGCCCCTCCTCCTGCTGCAGCAGTGCGAGCAGGAGATGCTCCTCGTCCGTTTCGATCTGACCGGCCTGGACCGCGATGCTCTGGGCCGAGGTGAGCGCTTCCTGCGACTTCTGAGTGAGTGAGTTCATGTCCATGGGGTGTCTCCTTCGAGTCGGATGGTCCGGTGCTGCTCGAGCTGCTCGATGCGGGCGAGCAGGTCGAGCACGAGTGCAATGCCGGCGTAGTTCACGGCAAGATCGGAGTGCAGACGCACGATGGTGTGCACGCGGGCGGGGACGGTACGGGCGAACCACAGCCGGCCGCTGGTGTCGACGTGGGCGGTGACCAGCCCCAGCTCGACGAACTTCCGCAGCGTATCCGGGTGGATACCTGCGGCCACCGCGGTCGCGGCCAGGTCGGCCCGGGCGACACGGACGGGCAGGTGATGTGAGGTCATGATCCTCTCCTAGCATCAAATGACGATTCGTCGCGGAGCTGTTCGAACAGCTTCCTCTCCTTCTTGCTGAGAGTGCGGGGAACGACGACCTTCACCCGCGCATACAGGTCTCCCGGCTGTCCCCTGCGCGGCATCCCCTGCCCGCGCAGGCGGAGCCGCCTGTCAGTGGACGAGCCGGGCGGAACGTGCACGGTGACCGGGCCTCCGGGGGTGGGCATGCTGACATCCGCGCCCAGCGCCGCCTCCCACGGTGAGATGGGAAGGTCCGTTTCGATGTCCGCGCCGCTGAGCCGGTACCGCTTACTGTCCTTCACGCGCAGCGTGACCAGCAGGTCCCCGTCCTGTCCGTCGGCGCCCGCGATCCGCAGCCGCTGCCCGTCGACAGCGCCCGCTGGGATGTCGATGGTGAACTCCTGCGCGCCGCCGTACGGGGACGAGACCTGCACCGTGCGCCGCCCGCCCCGGTAGGCCTCCTCGACGGTGATCTCCAGCTCCGCGGTCTGGTCGGCGCCGCGACCGAAACCACCGAAGCCGCCCCCGAAGAGGTCCTCCCAGTTCACGCTCTGCGCGCCGCCCCCGCTCCACGTGTATCGGGTGCCGCCGCTGCGGCGCGGCTGCTCGGAGGAGCGAGCCGCGTCCGCGGCGGCGTACTGCCGGAAGTTCTCACCGAACCGGTCGTACTGTGAGCGGGTTTCCGGGTCCGACAGCACATCGTGGGCTTCACTGATCCGTTTGAAGGTCTCCTCCGCCCCCGGGGTCTTGTTGACGTCCGGGTGGAACTTGCGGGCCTTCTCCCGGTAGGCGCGGCGGATCTCCTTCTGATCCGCCGACCGGGAGACCCCCAGCACGCTGTAGAGATCCTCCGCCATCTCCTACTCCTCCTCCGGCTTGCGGGTGACCACGACCGCAGCCGGTCTCAGCATCCGCTCAGGCGTTCCGAACCCGGAGCGAGTGACGGCGAGGATGCTGCGCGGCGGGACGCTGGCATCCTCGACGACCGAGACCGCCTCGTGCAGCTGCGGGTCGAACTCCGCACCGTCGGTGACAATCTCGGGGTACCCGAGTGCGCGCAACGCATCAGCGGCCTGCGCCCGGACGGACTGCATGCCACCCAGAACGCCCTCGTCAAGGTCCACCCCGAAGCTGAGCGCCCGGTCCAGCCCGTCGACGACGGGCAAGAAGGCTTTGGCGGTGTGCCGCCGCTCCTGCTCGCGGACGGTCTGGATCTCGCGCGCCGTTCGTTTGCGGAGGTTGTCGTAGTCCGCCGCCGCCCGGCGCCACCGGTCCTCGGCCGTCTCCAACTGGGAGGCGACCGCTGCTTGCGCGGCGCGGATCTCCTCCGGGGACACGTCGGTGAGGTCGTCGTTCAGCAGGTCCACGGCCCGCGTGTCCTCGTTCTGCTCCTCGACCATCGCGATCCTCCCTCCGTGCTACTTGTCGAATTCGGCGTCGACGACGTCGTCTTCGTCGTCCTGAGCGGGCTGCTCAGCGTGGCTGGCGTTCGCGCGGGCCGCAGCAAGGGACTGCGCAACCTGCAGTAGCTCGCCGGTGCGCTCTTTCGCTTCCTGCTCGCCGACGTTGTTCTGCACTGCCTCGCGGGCCTGCGTGATGAGCAGCTCCGCGCGGGCACGCTCGTGCTCCGGTGCAGCGTCGCCGAGCTCACGCAGTACCCGCTCGACCTGGTAGGCGGCGGAGTCCAGCTCGTTGCGGGCGTCCACGGCCTGGCGCAGCGCCTGGTCGTCAGCCCGGTGCTGCTCGGCTTCCTTGATCATCCGGTCGATCTCGCCCTGGTCCAGATTCGAGGTGTCACTGATGGTGATGCCCTGCTCGGTGCCGGTGTCCTTGTCCTTCGCCGTCACGTTCAGGATGCCGTTCGCGTCGATGTCGAAGGTGACCTCGACCTGCGCTTCACCGCGAGGAGCGGGGCGGATGCCGGTGAGCTCGAACCGGCCCAGCACCCGGTTGTCCGCGGCGATCTCCCGCTCGCCCTGCAGGACGACGATCTCCACCGACGGCTGGTTGTCTTCGGCCGTGGAGAACACCTCGCTGCGTCGGGCGGGGATGGTGGTGTTGCGCTCGATGATCTTCGTCATCACGCCACCGCGGGTCTCCACACCCAGCGACAGCGGGGTGACATCCAGCAGCAGCACGTCGTCGACGTCGCCCTTGAGGACGCCCGCCTGGATGGCGGCGCCCACAGCGACCACCTCATCGGGGTTCACCGTCATGTTCGGCTCCTTGCCGCCGGTGAGCCGCTTGACGAGCGCTTGGACAGCGGGGATGCGGGTGGAACCGCCCACGAGGATGACCTCGTCGATATCGTTCTCGCCGATCTTCGCGTCGGTCATCGCCTGACGCACCGGACCGAGGCACCGCTCAACGAGGTCAGCGGTGAGGTCTTCGAACTTGGACCGCTTCACGGTCATGGTCAGGTGCTTGGGTCCGCTGGCGTCGGCGGTGATGAAGGGCAGGCTGACCTGGGTCTGGGACACCGAGCTGAGCTCGATTTTCGCCTTCTCGGCCGCCTCGAACAGTCGCTGCAGCGCCTGCGGGTCGTTGCGCAGGTCGATGCCGTTCTCGTTCTTGAACTCGTCGGCAAAGTAGTCCACCAGCCGGCGGTCGAAGTCGTCGCCGCCCAGGTGGGTGTCACCGGCGGTGGATCGCACTTCGACGACCCCGTCGCCCACGTCGAGGAGGCTGACATCGAACGTGCCGCCACCGAGGTCGAACACCAGGATGGTCTCGTGGTTCTTCTTGTCCATTCCGTACGCCAGTGCGGCGGCGGTGGGCTCGTTGATGATGCGCAGCACCTCGAGCCCGGCGATGCGTCCGGCGTCCTTGGTCGCGGTGCGTTGGGCGTCGTTGAAGTAGGCGGGAACAGTGATGACGGCCTCGGTCACCTTCTCACCGAGGAACTTGCTGGCGTCGTCGACGAGCTTGCGCAGCACCTGGGCGCTGATCTCCTCCGGCGCGTACTGCTTGCCGCGGATGTTGAACCGTGCTTCGCCGTTGGGGCCTTCCACGACGTCGAAGCCGACGGCGTTGGCTTCCTCCTTGATCTCGTCGAAGGACCGGCCGATGAACCGCTTGGCGGACGAGATGGTGCCCTTCGGGTTGAGGATGCTCTGCCGGCGGGCAAGCTGCCCCACCAGCCGTTCACCGTCCTCGGTGAAAGCGACCACCGACGGGGTAGTGCGGGCTCCCTCCGCGTTCGGGATGACCTTCCCCTCGCCAGCCTCCCAGACGGCGATAACGGAGTTCGTGGTTCCCAGATCGATTCCTACTGCCTTGGCCATGATGGTTGTTCCTTTCTTGTCACGTGAGACACGTTTCAGGGGTCGTCAGAGAGCGCGCCAGGATCGGCGCAGGCGCAGGGCTGAGTGCCCAGAGTCAGGAAGCAGGCTGCTTCAGGGGGATCTTTCCGGACGGCGGGCTGCTCGATGGGCATCGTCACCCGCAGCACGCCCAGGTCGCAGCTGGCGGTGATGCTGTCGCTGTCGATGCCGGGCGACACTCCCACCAGCCGCATGAATTGCCCGTGGGGGCCGTCCGGCGGTGAACCACTTCGCGCCGGCGGTCGCGGACTGGGCCGCTGACCGCGCGGACGGTGAGCGGCTGGCCGCCCACCCAGCTCGATGGATCCGAGTCGATGCCTGGCAGGTTCGCCTCAGGAACGTACTCGTCGCCCTCTCGGGACGGATCGACCGACATCGAGCGCGGATCCATCTGCTGAGCGATGCGCAGGTCCGCACATGAGGTCACCATCCCACTCCCCCCATTTAAGCTGAGTCGCTATAACTCCACTGCCGATGTTTGTTCGACGCGCGAACGCGCGGTAGAGCTACGTCGTTCTGGTACCAGACTGGACCCCACGTAGGCATTTCGCAAGTGATTCGCCTGACGAACGGAGCTTGAACCGCTTTCCAGACCGGCGCGTCCACAGGGCTCAGCCCCACCACCGCGCCGTCGCGCTCAGCGAGCCAAAGCGTCTCGACTGCTCCGAGCCTGGACAAGATGCGTCCTGTCACCGGGTCATTGGGTTCGATGAGCATGGACAGCACCAACGTCGCGGTGCGCTCGTCATTCGCGACCTCACTAAAGCTGGTCATCATCGGTTCCTCTCGGCGCTCGTTACCGACGAGGTGCGCCGAGCGCTACCGACGGATCAGCAACTTGGAACCGCAGCTACGAGTCATCGCTCGCCTCGTCCACGATGAGTCCAGCCTCGACCAGTGCAGCCCGCACGGCCTTACGGTCCACGCCCATCCGGCGACCGATGGCCCGCATCGAGACGCCCGCTCGGGTGAGCCGCACGGCCTCGGCCTTCTCGTCGATCCCCAGCCTTGGTCGGCGGCTCGGCACGTTGCGGCGACGCAGATGGGAGAACACGGTGGCGCGGTGAATGCCGTACCTCTCAGCGAGCGCCTTGACTCTCATCCCGGCCAGGTAGTCGCCGACGAGGGCGTCCACCTCGGAGTCGGTCAGAAAAGTTTGAGCCGTCTCGACAGTGCTCGCAACAGGGCCACGACCATCCTTCGGAGCGGTATCCTGGGGACGTCGAGAGACCTCGTAGACCCCACGGTCTAGGCGGTTGACCAGGGTTTTTGTCTTGGGGGCGGAGTTGCCGAACGTACTACTCAGGCACCCCAAATGGGAGAGGTTCAAACCCTCGACGAGAGTCTCCACTCTTTGTCCGGGTTGAACCTCTCCCTTCTTCTTCGCTTCAGCGGCCCAGTTCAGAGCGTTCATCTGCTCCTCGGTATTGCAGAGTGAACCGAAGGGGCGCTCGTACTCGACGCGGACATCCCCGTCTTCCTCGATGAAGATCCTGTGGAAGAACGCCTGATTGCACAGTCGCCGGTTTGCGTCATCAGCACGCTCGTACACACTGACGATGTTGGCGAGCAACCCGAGTGAACCGCCCCGGGTTCTCTGCCGCTACTTTGCGGGTTCGGGCTCTCGGTTGAGGGCCTCGTAGTGGAGCGTCTCGAACTCTATCGGGGTGAGCATCCCGAGGGAGCCGTGGAGGCGCCGATTGTT
>NZ_JALLGN010000062.1:0-201 GCF_023072605.1 Brevibacterium sp. R8603A2 | reverse complement strand
AGTCCTTCATCGCCGCCCACCCCGAGCTACACCACGTGCGCACCCGAGTGAAGACCCCGGGGCAGAACGGGTCCCGTGAACGCGGCTTCGGCACGCTGAAGTACGAACGGCTCTACCTGGACGAGATCGACGACGCGATCGTGCTCGCCGAGCGGGCCGAGGACTACCGGATCGAGTACAACGAGCTCCGGCCCCACGAGG
>NZ_JALLGN010000061.1:0-231 GCF_023072605.1 Brevibacterium sp. R8603A2 | reverse complement strand
CGTGAACGCGGCTTCGGCACGCTGAAGTACGAACGGCTCTACCTGGACGAGATCGACGACGCGATCGTGCTCGCCGAGCGGGCCGAGGACTACCGGATCGAGTACAACGAGCTCCGGCCCCACGAGGCCATCTCATGGAACCGGCCCAAGGAGGTGCACCTGGGCCTGGCCGACCCCACCACCCCGACATTCAAAACCAAGGAAATCCTGCCAACTACTTGACGCGGGACA
>NZ_JALLGN010000060.1:0-233 GCF_023072605.1 Brevibacterium sp. R8603A2 | reverse complement strand
CGTCTCACCTGGCGATTTGATCCACCACAGCGATGCCGGGTCCCAGTACACATCTATCCGATACACCGAGCATCTCGACCTCGAGGGCATCGCGCCGTCGATCGGTACCGTCGGCGACGCTTACGATTGTCAGTCTGTTTCTGCCGGGTTCCGCGAGAATCGGGTAGTCCCGGCCGGCGCGGTTTGACCCTTGCTTATGATTGGCCCGCATGGTGCCTTTGCGTTGATCTGTC
>NZ_JALLGN010000059.1:0-236 GCF_023072605.1 Brevibacterium sp. R8603A2 | reverse complement strand
TGAACGGCCTGTTCAAGACCGAGTGCATCCGCACCACCGTCTTCCATCCTGGGCCCTTCAGGACGCTCTCGGACGTCGAGTACGCGACGGCCGGCTGGGTCGACTGGTACAACAATCGGCGCCTCCACGGCTCCCTCGGGATGCTCACCCCGATAGAGTTCGAGACGCTCCACTACGAGGCCCTCAACCGAGAGCCCGAACCCGCAAAGTAGCGGCAGAGAACCCGGGGCGGTTCA
>NZ_JALLGN010000058.1:0-252 GCF_023072605.1 Brevibacterium sp. R8603A2 | reverse complement strand
TGGCGAGCGACCGCGGCCGTCGCCGCGGTCAAGGTGGGGTACTCCTGGGCGTGGTCCCGCACGAGCCGCACGCACCTCGCGCGCAGCTGGGGATCGATCTTCTTCGGCATGCTGTCCATCCTTCCGGTCAAGTCCCTTGGAGTGGTGTAGCGGTTGGATCCTTCGTTAGGGGTCTCAGGCGCTGAGTTCGAGTGGGATGTCGGTGTCGGTGCTCACCTCGTCTCCGGTGTTCTCGACGGCCGTGAGTCGGCA
>NZ_JALLGN010000057.1:0-253 GCF_023072605.1 Brevibacterium sp. R8603A2 | reverse complement strand
CGGGCCTCTACGGCCAACCGGGTCGCCCGGTCACGGAGTTCTTGGGGGTATTTCGACGGGGCCATCAGAGAATCGATGTCCTTTCAGGATGTTTGGCTTACCCTCAATCAAACCAAGGACGATTCAGAGGGCCGGCTGGGCCCTTCGAGGACCTCGAGGTGATCCGCGTGGAAGCGGGCATGTCGACCGCGAGGTTCTGCCAGCTCTTCGACATGCCCGAGCGGACCTGGCGCCGCTGGCAGGCCAAGGCCCG
>NZ_JALLGN010000056.1:0-254 GCF_023072605.1 Brevibacterium sp. R8603A2 | reverse complement strand
ATTCCATGCTCGACTACCAGACCCCTGCCGAGATCGAGGCCACACATTTCGCCGAGAACCAGACCATCGGCAACGCAGCCTGAATACAGAACAACCGTTCAGCCTCAACTAAACCCGGGATTTGACACTCCGCGGACTTCTTCCACACCCTGGCTTCCAGGTGTGCCTCGCCCAAGGCCTGGGTCAGCTCGGCGACCTCGGCCTCCAGCTGTTCCTCTCGGGAGGATGGTCCGGACCTGCCGGCCACCAGGGCG
>NZ_JALLGN010000020.1:0-17687 GCF_023072605.1 Brevibacterium sp. R8603A2 | reverse complement strand
GGGCAAGAGCAAACGCGACATCATCCGCTGTCTGAAACGCTACGTGATCCGCGAGGTCTACCACCTCGTCAAGACCGACCCGCGAACCGGCGAAATCATGAGTTGACAACTATAGGAGCATCAACGCTCTCGCCGAGGCCTTGAACTCGCTCTGCAAAGCTGAACTGATCCGTAATCGCGGCCCATGGGAAGGCATCGATGATGTCGAGGCCGCGACCGCGGAATGGGTGCATTGGTTCAACACGTTCCGCCCCCACGGGTCACTGGCTGGAGCGACTCCGATTGCTTTCCGGGCCGACAACCGCGAAGTGAGCACACTCGCTGCTTGAGACCCATCCCAACACCGATGAAAACCAGATACAACAGCCTCCATCAAACCCGGGGCTTGACACTTCAGGGTCGGACCGCAGTGGGCCACCGTGTCCCCCTCGAAGAACCCCGGTTCGTCCTCGACCTCGTCCCCGGCCTTGCGTACCGTGATCGAGGACCGCAGCAGGGGTGAGGGTCGGGTCCCGCTGAGCCCCTGCAGGGCGTCCTTCTGCCGTGCCGGGGCCAGGTAGCGGTCGATGGTGGCCGCACTCATCGCCAGCAGCTCCGAGCGCACCTGGGGTGAGTACCGGGCCTTTCCCGCCACCAGCTCCCCATGGCGTTCCAGGGCATTTAGCAGCACCGGCATCGCCACCACCAGGTACTTCCCGCACTCGTACCCGGCATACGCCCACACCCGCTGCAGCACTTTGGTGGCGTCATAGGAGTACTTCCGCGACCGCTTCCGGCGGTGCTTGACCCGACGGGGCCTGGCTGCCCGCGTCAGCTGGCGCCGGGCGTTGTCCCGCGACCAACCCGTCACCCCGGTGACCTGGTCCAGCACCTCACCTTTCGCCTTTTTGGTGGCCTGCTGGTACGCCCGGGCGTACTTCTTGGTGATCTCCGCGCGTGCCCTCATCGACAGCTCACTTCCCATGCCCCAGCGTGACACCGTTTCGCGGGCACTCCTACGTGAGGCACCGAGAGCGTTTCGCGGGCATCTTTCATGAGTCTCGTCGGACCCTTGTCTCAGACTACAAATACTGGCAGTATCCAGATACCCCTAGTCTTTGATTACGGGTAACCCGATTCCGTATGACTTGCCCAGCTGCTATGGGGCAAGGTCTGTGACCGCAGAGGGGAGGTGGATCCAATGAAGAACGTGACCGTGCGCCGTGCCGAGAAGGTCGAGGCGACTGTGTGGTGGATCATCGTCTGATGCTCCCGACCGGCGGAGCGCATGTGCGCGCTCCGCCGGGCCGTCAGCGCTCTCGGCTGCTGGCGGCCCCCCTTTTTCTTCACCCGAGAGAAGCAAGGAGCATGCCGTGGCCACGTCGCCCTCTCGCCCTCGGCTCAAGCCGATCCACCCCGCGTACCGTCTCGACGACCGGGTCTTCCGGATTGGTGCGCAACTGGGCATCACCGCGGAGTTCGACGACCCCGAGCATCATCTCTGGTCGCTCGTCGCAGCCCTCGACGGTCGCCCGCTGCCCGATGTCATTCAGGCTGTACAGCGGCAGTTTCCCGAGCTGACGGAGCAGGACGTCCTCGACGGGATCACTCTTCTCGATCAAGAAGGGTTCATCGAGGAGAGCTTCCCCGGCGCTGAATCGGGTATCGGCGCCCGCTACCGGGCCAGCGTCAACTACTTCAGCCGCTTCATCGGCGTGGCTGGCGATCGGTTCGCTCCGCAACGCCGGATCAGCGGATCGAACATCCTCCTTCTCGGGCTCGGAGGGGGTGGCTCGAACATCCTCACTCTGCTGGCCGGCCTTGGCCCGGCGTCCGTCACGATCGTCGACCACGACGTTGTCGAGGAGGGCAATCTGGGCCGGCAGCTGCTGTACCGGGAGGCCGACGTGGGCAGGTCGAAGGCCCTGGCCGCAGCGGGCGCGATCGCGCAGATGAACTCGGACATCCTGATCGATGCCCGCCAGCAGCGCATCGACTCGGTCGAGGACATCGCCGCGCTTTTGCCCGGCAAGGATCTTGTCATCTCTGCGATCGACGAGCCGCCGTTCGTGGCTCAGCGGATCGTGAACAAGGCGATCGTTGAGGCGGGCATCCCGTGCGTGTTCGCCGCGTCCCAGGTGAGTCGCGGGCGTGTCTTCACGGTTCTACCGGGGCAGACCGGATGCTTCGACTGCCTGAACGTCCACTATTCGCAGCGGGATCCGCAGTTTGTGTCGCAGTTCGCCGCGTTCAGCGAGTTGGGTTTCGACCCGCCCTCCATCGCGTACGGGCCCTCCGTTTTCATCCTCACGGCGACGATCGTCGACGAGGCGACGCGCGTCCTGACTGGTTACGCTCCACCGCGATCGCTCGGGACCCAGTTCGAGGTCAACTTCGAGGACGGCTCCGCATTCGCGCATCCGTCGTGGCCACGCCTACCGGACGACTGCCCGACATGCGGCAACGGCGACCCCGCCACATGGGAAGTCTTCGGCCACTACCTCCAACAGGTCTGATCGTGGCCGCAACGCCGGAGATCATGGTGCTGCTGAAACCAGTGCGGATTCGTGAGCTTCGCGATGGCATGTGGGTGGCGGTCGCCGAGGACTCGGAGCCTCTCGTGGTCAATGAGGCGATTGCGAAGGCGCTGTGCGATCCAGACGCCATCGAGGCCAGCTCCACCCTTGGTCCGCTGACCGAAACGCTCTCGGATGCCGGATTCACAGACAGCTCCGCCGATGGGTTGCTGCGACCTCCGAGCTCACCAGTCGGTGCCGGTTGGAGAGCGGCGCGAGCCGTCCTGTGGGCGCTCGGAGCAGCCTTCTTCACTGCCCCCGCCGCGCTCCTGCTGCTCGGCGGCGTCCCAACCGGTGCCGACGCGATCTCCGTTGGCCCGCATCCGCTTCTCACCATCACGGTCGCGGTAGGAATCGCGATCATCACGGCAGTGCCGCATGAGCTTGCGCATGTCATATTCGGCCGGACATTCGGACGCCGGCGCGGCTCCGTCCGGGTAAAGGTGCGTCGGGCATCTGCGACAACGAACCTGACGCACGTGTGGGCCTGGTCGTCGTCTCCACGACTGGCGGCGGTGTCCGCCGGGATCGTCGTCGACCTCGCTTTCCTGACCTTAGCGCTCGTGTTGCGCACCACGACGGGAGCGTGGGTCGCGACCGTCGCGGCGACCGTCATGGTCATGCGTATCGTGTGGCAGCTGCGGTTCCACCGGAACTGCGACGGCCGACATATCGCGAAGATGCTCATCGACAACCCCACGATCGACACTGACACCAAGCAAGCACTCACCACGAGGCTGTGGACATCGGCGCCGCGTTCGGCATGGTTGTGGCTGGCGGTCGCCGCTGCCGGCGTGCTCGCAGAACTCGCACTGTTCGCGGTGTGGTTCGCCCCTGCCGCACTACGACTGCTGGGTGTGCTCTGACTGGTCGTTGGCGTCGTAGAGCGTCTGCGCGAGCGACAGCACTGCTGTCTTATAGAGCTCGGGCTTGACGTTCTCGGGGTCGAACAGCCCCAACGCAGACAACCCCAGATCGAGGGCCGTCAAGATGCGGAACTGGTCGGCGGGAGGGATGCGCGCGAATCTGCTGTCGGTCGGGATCGGGGACGCTCCCGCCGGAATGTCATCTGCTGGAGAGATGAACTCCAAGAATCTGGCCGTGAGGTGTTCGTCCCGCAGTGCGTAGGGGATGAAGTCGAACAGCAGCCGCGCGTAGCTGGAGCGGTCGCCGCTCTTGGCGGTGAGTATCCAGATGTCACACCAGGCTTCGAGCCGCTCGTAGTCGTTGGTGGCACGATCGAGGATCGCATGGAAGTCCTGCGCTTCCTGCGAAAGCGTCTGCCGGTAGCGGATCACCTCCAGGATCAACTCGCCCTTGTTGCGGAAGTTCGAGTAGACCGCACCCTTGGTCAGCCCAGCCTCCAGCGCCACGTCGTCGAGGGAGGCGCCCTCGACACCGCGTGTGGCGAAGATGCGCTCGCCCGCTTCGAGCAACAGCACTCTGTTGTGCTGCTGCTGCTGATCGCGGGTCATCCGTGCCATGGGCTCCATTGTAAAACAGCCCCATCGGGCACCCTTGAGCCCCGCCGCACCATAGACGTGGATTTCAAATACTGCTAGTATCTGAGTATGACAAGTGCGACGCCACGTGCCGATGCACTCTCGCTGGATCAGGTCACCAAGACCTACAAGCGAGGAGGTGCTCCGGCGAATCAAGCCATCAGCCTGACCTTCCAGCCGGGTGAGCTGATCGCGCTCATCGGGCACAACGGGGCGGGCAAGACCACGCTCCTCAGTCAGATCATCGGGACAGTGAAACCCACCTCCGGGGACATCCGATACGGCCCATCCTCCCTTGTTGCCGCGCCGGACCTCGCGCGCCGGGTCGCGTCGATGATGCCGCAAATGTACGCGCCGCTGACGGGAGTGACGCCGCTGCAGGCGATCACGTCGATCGCACGGCTGCGGGGTCTTTCCGCAGCGGATGCGAAGCGCGCTGCGCTCGACCTGATCGATTCACTCGACATCGGCGAGTGGAAGGACACCGGTGGTGAGAAGCTGTCCGGTGGACTGCGTCGGCTCACGTCCTACGCGATGGCCGTGGTCGCGCCGCCTCCCGTGCTCTTGGTCGACGAGCCCACCAACGACGTCGACCCGGTCCGCCGTCCGCTCATCTGGCGGCATCTGCGCCGGCTCGCCGACAACGGCCACACGGTCGTGGTCGTCACTCACAACCTCCTCGAAGTCCAACGCGCCGCCGACCGGTACGTGCTTCTGCAAAACGGCGCCGTTCTCGTCGACAGCACACCGAGACAATTGGCCCAACAGGCACGCACCGCCACCCTCACTGTGTCTGTACGTCCAGGCGCCGAGACCCCTTCGACACCGCCAGCCGCAGCGCATGCGGCCGACGAAGACGGACAGCTCACGCTCGACTTGGAACCCGCGCAGATTTCGGCCGCGATCGAGTGGGTCCTCCACCTGGTCAACACAGGTGCAGCTGACAACTACTCGCTCGCCCCGGCATCGCTCGAAACCCTCTACGAAGGGATCACCAATGGCCGCTGACCTTCTGACCACACCTACACTGGCGGTGCCTCGCAGACGCGCCTGGCCGGTCAGCTGGTGGGGCCTTGTCCGGTGGGGCCTGACGCGGCACAAGTACTTGCTGCCAGCGTTCACCGCCGTACAGGCACTGTTCGCCGTCGCGATTGTCTACGGCCTCGCGTTGATGATCCCGAACGTCGACCAGGAGGCAGCCCGCTACCTCTCCTCCGGCGCGTGGACGCTCGGGATCATCGCCGTCGGCTGCGTTCTCGCCCCGCAGATCATGAGCACCTCGAAGCAGGAAGGACTGCTCGACTACCAGAAGACCCTCCCGGTGCCGCGCTCGGCGATCCTTCTTGCCGACGCCGTCGTATGGAGCCTTGCAGCGCTGCCCGGGATCGCGGTCGGAATGCTCGCCGCGTTCCTACGCTTCGGCCTCGACATCCACATCGACCTGTTCACCGTCGCTGCGATCCTCGGCGCACAGTTCACCGCGGTGAGTATCGGATACGCCATCGCGCTCTGGCTGCCGGCCGGCGCAACGTCCCTCGCGACCCAAGTCATCATGATCGGCGGTCTGTTGTTCTCACCGATCACGTTCCCTGCCGAACGCCTCCCTGAGTGGGCCGTGACCCTCCATCAGTTCCTCCCGTTCACGCCGCTGGGCGACATCATCCGCGAATCAACCTTCCGCACCGGCGAAAGCCAGGTGTTGAACATCATCGTCGTTGTCGTATGGGCAGGGGCGGCATATCTGGCCGCGTATCTCGCGCTGCGAAAGAGGAAGTAGCGATGGCGACAGCGCAACCGGCCCTCCACATCAGCCGACTCACCAAGACCATCGCCGGTCGGGAGATCCTCACCTCCTGCGACCTCACGGTCGCGCCGGGTGAGATCTGCGCGATCATCGGACCCAACGGTGCCGGGAAGACAACCCTGTTCAAGACCATCGTCGGCCTGGCTTTCCCCACCTCGGGCACGATCACGATCCTCGGGCACACGCTCTCGGACGCCACTCGCGACGGACTGCTCTCACGGATCGGTACGGCCATCGAAGCGCCCGAGTTCCACCCCGCTGCCACCGCGCGCACCGCCCTCGGACTGCACTTCGACCTTCTTGGGATCACCTCTCCCGCTCCTGTGGACGAGCTTCTCGACTGGGTCGGCCTCACTGGTGCCGCCGATACGCCCGTCACCTCGTTCTCCCTGGGCATGAAGCAACGCCTCGCCCTGGCGCGCGCCATCGGGCACCGCCCCGAGCTTGTCGTGCTCGACGAACCGGCCAATGGCCTGGACCCGACAGGCATCGCCGACCTTCGCGAACTGCTGGCTTCTCTCGCGCAGCAGGGCACCACCATCGTGATCGCCAGCCACATCCTCACCGAACTCGAACGCACGGCCCACACCGTGGCCGTCCTCACCGCCGGCCGACTCGGCCGGAAGCAGGACATCCGAACCGTCCTGGACGGCATCGACGGCGGGCTTGAAGCTTTCTACCGAGACAGCGTGACAGGAAAGTCCCGATGACGCGATTCCTGCGACTTGAACTCAGCCGTTACCGGCACACCGCGCTGTTTGTCGCCTTGACGGCCGCGGGAACGCTCCTGGCCGCACTCTACTTCTTCGCCGTGGTCGGACGATTCGACGACAGCCCCGACAGCGCCATGCTCCGCAGCTACGGTGCTGTCGTCCCACTTGCGCTGACTGTCGCGCTGTGTGTGCTCGTCGTCTACGGGGCCGTCATCTACGCCCGCCGCATCGTCGCCGACTACATCGGGAACCGCCGGATCGCCCTTTACAGCTACCCCGGCGGACGCGACCCGCTCTTCCAAGCCAAGAATATCGCCTACGCTCTCGTCATCGGCACGGCGAGTCTCATCGGATACGGCGCCGCCGTCAGCGTGTTTCTCCTCACCGAGTCCTTCACACCCATCGTCGACGGCGTCCACGATGGCGCGCTTTGGCTGACTGCGCTGCTCTCGACGAGCTGCGTCGTACTCCTCACTGTCAGCGTCACCGCCATCGCAGGCGCGATCGGAATCTGGCGGCGCTCCACGATCGCCACCATCGTCGCCGCGATCATCCTCATAGCACTCCTCGGCAACGCCGTCGCCATCTCCCTCAACGGCACCCCCTACCTCACCTGGCTCGTCACCGGCGCAAGCCTCGCGATCGCCGTCGTCATGCTAAGCACTCAGACGCGCAGAATCCGCTTTGACGAAGTCCTCTGAACTACTGGACTCATCTGTCGGCTTTTGGTGAAGAGCGACAGCGGTCGCGCCGTACCCAAATCGAAGATGTTGCTCCGACAACATCGGGGAGACGGCGCGAATAGAGTAGAGACCGGCTAGATCAAGTCGCTTCGCTGTTCGAACATCACAGCAGAAGGGTGCGGTGGGTGAAAGGCTCGAGCGGTGGGTGAAAGGCTCGAACCGCACCGTCCGCCGAATCTTAGAGTCATCTTGTCAGAATGCCCTGGGCATAGTGGCGTCGGATCTGCCATGTGGTACGGCGTACCTGCCGGGTGTGACGGTCTCGATCAGAGTGATGACGGCGGGGCAGGGGTTCCGGTACCTGCTCAACAGCGTTGTCGTGGGTGACGGGGACCGTGATGCTGCAACGGCTCTGACTCGCTACTACGAGCAGACCGGGACCCCGCCCGGTCGCTGGTATGGCTCGGGGCTTACCGGTCTCGGAGAGCCGCTCTCGCCTGGTGACGAGGTAGGCGAGAAGCAGCTCAAGCGACTGCTCGGGCATGGGCAGGACCCCACCACGGGTGAGCAGCTTGGTCGGCCCTACCGCTCGTTCTCGACCGAGTCCGAACGTGTCGCGGCGCGCCTGGAGGGACTGCCCGAGTCGCTTTCCGGTGATGAGCGGGAGAAGCAGACTGCGCGGATCCAGGCGGAGGAAGCTGCGAAGCCGTCGGTCGCGCCGACCGCGGGCTTCGACTTGACCTTCTCTGTACCCAAGTCGGTGTCGACGCTGTGGGCGGTCTCGGATGCGGGCACCCAGTCGCTCATTGCGCAGGCACATCACGCGGCGATGTCCGATGTGCTCGAGATCATCGAGCGCGATGTCGCAATGACTCGTGTCGGCGCGGCCGGCCCGAGGGACGCGGTCGCGCAGGTCGAGGTGCGCGGAGTGCTCGCCACAGCGTACGACCATTACGACTCCAGGTCCTCGGACCCGCAGCTGCACACGCATCTGGTGATCGCCAACCGCGTCCAGGCTGTCCGGGACGGGAAGTGGCGCACGCTGGACTCCCGCGCGCTCCACAACGCCGTCACCGGCCTTTCGGAGCACTACAACGCCCTCTTGTCCGATCACCTCGTACGCGCGCTCGCCGCGAAGTGGGAGGCCAGGGAACGGGGACCGGGACGGTCGACGGCGTGGGAGATCGCCGGTGTCCCGCAGGAGCTCATGGATGCCTTCTCCTCCCGCACCCGAGATATCAAGGACGCGAAGGAGCGTCTCGTCGAGGAGTATGTGGCCAAGCACGGGCGTCAGCCCTCGAAGAAGGTACTGTGGCAGATCCGCCAGCAGGCCACTCTCGAGACCCGACCTGCTAAGGAGAGCCACTCGCTCGCCGACCTGACCACCCGATGGCGACAGCGCGCGCAGCAGATGCTCGAGAAAGATCCTGTCGCCTGGGCGACCCGCATGGTCGCAGAGGCCGAGGACGAACCCCTGTTGCGCACCGATGATCTCCCGCAAGACACCATCAAGGAACTCGCGGACATGGTGATCGAAGCGGTGGGGGATCGCCGCTCGACGTGGCGGCGATGGAACCTGCACGCCGAAGCAGTCCGTCAGTCGATGCCGTGGCGGTTCGCGTCAGCCGAGGACCGCAACCAGATCGTCGGCCTCATCACCGACGCAGCCGAACGCGCCTCGCTCGCGCTCACCCCGCCGGAGCTCGCCTCGACGCCGGCACGATTCCGTCGCAGTGATGGCTCGAGCGCATTCCGCCCGCGTCACGCGACGGTCTATTCCTCCGAGTATGTGCTCGCGGCCGAGGACCGCCTTCTAACCGCCTCCCGCACTCGCACCGCGCCGACGACGTCGCTTGCGCTCATTGAGCACGCTGCCGCAACCCCGTCCCGTCCCGGCGGGCCGGTGCTCTCCCCGGATCAGGTCGAAGCGATCTCTCGCATCGGAGTCTCCGGCCGGATCGTCGACACACTGATCGGTCCTGCCGGTGCGGGCAAGACTGCGACCATGCATGCGTTGCGCCGGGCCTGGGAAGCCGAGCATGGCACCGGCTCCGTTATGGGTCTTGCTCCTTCGGCAGCGGCAGCAGCCGTGCTGGCTGAGGATCTGCAGATCAGTACCGAGAACACGGCGAAGTGGCGCCACGAGCACGCGCACGGCACTTGGAACCTCGCAGCCGGCCAGTTGGTCATCGTCGACGAGGCGAGCCTCGCCGGGACCCTCGCCCTCGATGAGATCGCCACCCACGCAGGAGAGGTTGGGGCGAAACTCCTGTTGGTCGGCGACCCGCAGCAGCTCTCGGCCGTTGACGCCGGTGGCGCGCTGGGTCTCCTGGTCCGCGACCGTCCCGACGCCCCCCGGCTCTCGGAGCTGCACCGGTTCCGTCACGAGTGGGAGAAGAAGGCTTCGCTTGCGTTGCGGCTGGGTGAGACCGATGCGATCGATACCTACATCGGCCAGGACCGGGTCCATGGTGGCGACTACGAGAAGATCCTTGAACAGGCCTACCTCGCTTGGCAGGCCGATCGGGACGACGGGAAGACCTCCTTGCTCATCGCCGAGACTCTCGAGGCCGTCTCAGCGCTCAACGCCCGCGCCCGTTCTGACCGCATCGCCTCCGGTCACGTTGCCGACGAGCCTGGTGCGAGCCTCCACGACGGCAACCAGGCGTCCAAGGGTGACGTGGTGGTGACGCGGAAGAACGACCGTCGGCTCTCACTCGGCCGGGGGTGGGTGAAGAACGGCGACCGGTGGGTCGTCACCGGCACTCGGGAGGACGGGTCCGTCACGGTTCGTCGAGAGCACTCGAAGTGGCGCACCACCCTGACTCTGCCTGCCGACTACGTCGCTGAGTATCTCGAGCTGGCCTATGCCACGACCGCGCACCGCGCTCAGGGCGCCACGGTCGACACGGCGCACGCGATCGTGCACTCTCCGGAGATGACGCGGGAGAGCCTGTACGTGTCGATGACCCGCGGCGGGGAAGCCAACCACGTCTACGTCGCCCTCGACCAAGCCCACCTCGAGGAGCACCAGCTCCGAGAGGACCTCACGATGAGCTCCCGATCCGTGCTCTACGGGATCCTGCAGCACGAGGGCACCGAAATCTCCGCACACGAGACGATCCTCCGCGAACACGAGGACGCCTCCTCGATCGGGCAGCTCGTCGGCGAGTACGAGACCATCGCTGTCGAAGCCCAAACCCGCCGCTGGGTCACAGTGCTCGCTGAAGCAGGCCTCACCACCGAACAACTCACCGGGCTCATCGATGCCGACAGTTTCGGCGTCCTTTCCGCTGAGCTGCGCCGCCTCGAAGCGGACGGCCACAACGTCGACCAACTCCTGGCCACCGTCACCCGCGCCGGCCGACTCGACGACGCTGAGGACATCGGGTCGCTGCTGCGCTATCGCCTCACCCGCCTCGCCGACCGGTTTACCCCCGCACAGCCGGCACGGCCCGGCCTCATGGCCGGGCTCATCCCGCGCGCTTACGGCACTCTCAACCCCGATGACCGTCAGGCCCTCGATGAGCGCGAAGAACTTATCGAACAGCGCGCCCGCGAACTCGTCACCCGAGCACGCAGCCAGCAGGAGCCCTGGATCCAGCAACTGCCCGAGCCCCAAGACCCGGACCAAGAACACGCACTCGTCGTGGTCGCCGCCTACCGAGACCGCTGGCAGGTCACAGGGAGCGCCCCCCCTCGGGCCCGCCCCGGACGATGACACGCAGCGCCTCGACTATCAGCGCGCCGCCACACATCTGGTCACCTTCACCCCCGACGACAAGCACCCGGCCGGACGCGCGCGCACCGTCAATCGAGAAGGTCCGACCAGATAACCCACCTTCGGTGTCGCGCCGACCAGCTCACCGACGTGACACCCCTGCTCCGACCGCTCCCTGCCCCCCGTCGAGGACTGTCGACACCGCGCCCGGTAGAGATACTGCGGTAGAAGTCTGGCGCTGGCCGGCGTATCGTGGTAAATGCAGGAAAGAACACAGGATTCCGACCCAGCGAACATGACCTGGGCGGATGGCCTCTCGCCGATCGGGAGAACGAACACACATTGGGCCTGCAGCACGTAGTACGACCTGCCCGAATCGTGTCATGACTGTGAGGCCCGAACCATGTTCTCCGCACTCCTGAACCTCAGCATCCGCACCCGCGATCTGGTGCAACGCCACGCGCCAACGAACCGGCTCCTGCGCTGGCTTCGCACCCGCCACCCCGCCCGCTGGCCGGGCCTGGCGATGCTCTACGGCGTCGTGTTCCTCGCCGCCGCCTTGCTCGTCAGCCTGCTCGTGCAGCTCGGCTTGCCCGAACTGCTGTACCTGCTGTTCTTCCTATTCCTCTACGACGGCGCGAAGTTCATCGTTAACGGGCTCAAGGGCCTCGACTTCACAGGCAAGCGCACCGGTACAACCACCATCCCTGAGGAGCCCACCCGCTGAGCCGCGCGCAGCCTCGCATTCTTCGAGATCCATCGTGGTGAGTTCTTCCGTGCGACTCTCCCGACGTCGAGCGAGGGTGCCGAGGCGCGGGGTTCACTGGCTGCAGATCAGGAGGGGACCTGCGGTGTCGGCGAGGCGCGATGGCCTCGGAGACGCAGCGGGTAAAGTAGGTAGAACATGACGGTGGGCGACTAAGGGAGGCAGACCATGGCGCGTGCGGACCTGCTTCTTGACCTCGTCGAGGCCGAGCGCCGTGGCGACCGAGACCGCTTCCGTGTCCTCGTCGAAGCAGTCATCGCTGAGGAGCGAGCCAACCAGCACCATCTCGTCGCCGACCGCCTCTCCGAGCTGATCACCACCACCGGACAGAGCGCCCCGCGTGATGACCGCGCCGCAGCCATGCGTGACCTGGTGCAGGAGATCGTTCCTCATCGGCGCCTGGACGAGTTGGAGCTTGCTCCGGTACCGCACCGGGTCGTCACCGAGTTGATCGAAGAGCAGAAGCGCGCCGAGCTGCTGCGCAGCTACGGGATCGAGCCCCGCAATCGACTGCTGCTGGCCGGCCCGCCGGGCAACGGCAAGACCAGCGTCGCCGAGGCCATCGCCTCGGAGCTGATGCTGCCGTTCTACGTCATCCGCTACGAGGGGGTTGTATCCAGCTTCTTGGGCGAGACCGCCGCACGGCTCGACAACGCCTTCGAGTTTGCCCGCACCCGCCGGTGCGTGCTGTTCTTCGACGAACTGGACACGATCGCCAAGGAACGATCCGACGAGCACGAGACCGGGGAGATCAAGCGGGTGGTCTCGACCCTGCTGCTCCAGATCGACCAGCTTCCCCCGCATGTGCTGCTGGTAGGGGCGACCAATCACAGTGAACTTCTCGACCGGGCTGCGTGGCGACGCTTCCAGATTCGCGCTGAACTTGAACCGCCCAGTCGTGCACAGGCCACCCGCTTCCTGGAACGCCTCGCCGCCCGCTTGGGCGGCGACCTCGGATTCGCCCCCCGGACCCTGGCGGACAAGCTCGCGGGAGCGAGCTTCTCCGAACTGGAGGAGTTCGCGTTGGACGTGCGCCGCAGAGCCGTGCTCGACCTGCCCGACAGCAACCTCCGGCGGATCGTCCAGGAACGTCTTGAGCACAGGCGAGATCAGGCGGCGGGGTGACCGCGGAGCGCCGGCCGCTCCTGGCGTTCGGGTCGCCAACGGTGGTAGATCGGCCCAAACAAGGGACACCGAATATGCCGCGCGTGTCCAGACCCAGCGCCGGTCGGCAGGGGGAGCGGCTGACGCCGCAGTTCGGTGAGCTGAGCGCGGCGTTCGATGCCGAGCGGGCACGTCTTTCTGCTGACACACCTGACGAGGTCGACCCGGCTCTGGTGGTTGTCTTCGACCTCGCCGGCAGCATCAAGGACTTCCGCAACGCGATCGACCAGATCGACGGAATGGAGTTCCTGTCCGAGCTGATCGGAGACCGATCGGACCCAGACGACGACTTCCACATGACCGAGTCCGAGAGGGGCCGCACGGACAAGCCGGTCCAGCACTCCCTTTACTTGATGATGTCGAACGCCAAGGCGATCGACGAACTCTTGCGCCTGTTCACCGCCTGGCAAGCAGACCCGTCAGCGAAATTCGCCTACGGCTCGGGCAAGTTCAAGAACGCGTTCCAGCAGCTCACCGCGATCCGACGGTGGGGACCAGAGGATCGCATCCGAGAGACCGGCCTGCGCGAGCAGTGGCAGGAGAACCTCGACGTCGTCGGCCAGTCCGTCAGCACCGTGATGGTCGAAGTCGAGCTGTGGTACCGCCGCGACGCCACACAGCGCGCCACAGCACAAGCACACGTCGAGCAGGTCATCTCCGGCAGTGGCGGCCGTGTGCTCGACCGCTCCCAGATTGGCGAGATCAGCTACCACGCCCTGCTCGCGGAGCTGCCGATCCAACAGGTTCACTCGCTGTTGGCCGACGGGGCTGAGTCGATCCGGCTGCTGACCACTGACGAAGTGATGTTCGTCAGCCCGTTCACTCCCATGAGCGTCGCACCGCCGACCCTGGAGCCGGTCAGTGAGGTACGCCTGCCACCTGGAGAGCGCACCGACGGTCTGCCCAGGGTCGCCCTGCTGGACGGGTTGCCGTTTCCGAACCACGACGCCGTCGCCGGCCGGCTGGTGGTCGACGATCCCGATGGGCTCGGCGAGAACTATCCGTTGGCCTCGCGCCACCACGGCACCGCGATGGCCTCGCTGATCATCCACGGTGACCTCTCCGCCGACGGCGAACCGCTCGATCGGCCACTGTATGTCCGGCCCATCATGCGACCTCACGAGTTCGTGGCAGGACACGAGCAGATCATCCCGGACCGGTTGCTCACCGATCTGCTTCACCGCGCGGTCAAGCGAATCGTCGAAGGCGAGGCAGGTCGGGGTCCGGTCGCGCCGAGCGTGCGCATCATCAACCTCTCCATCGGTGCGCAAGCCCGAGCGCTCGTGCGCAGGATGAGCCCTGTCGGACGGCTGCTCGACTGGCTGGCCCACTCCTACAACCTGCTGTTCATCGTTAGCGCCGGCAACCACCTGGGCCCGATCACGATCCCGGCCGATGCCATCAGCACCGCCGAGTCGGCACGCTCCGCCGTGCTCCGGTCTGTTTACGACGCTGCACTGCTGCGAGGCATCCTCCCTCCAGGCGACGCCCTCAACGCTCTGACCGTCGGCGCTACCCACAGCGATGGATTCGGCGACATTGACGTGCCGGACACCGCCTGGGACATCACCCACCAGAACGGCCCAGCCCACTACGGCGCGACCGGCCCCGGCGTCGATCGCTCGGTCAAGCCCGACCTGCACCACATCGGAGGCAGGGCGCTCTACGCCCGCCCTGTCACACCGCCTGCCGGGCAGGCAACCGTCGCGGTGGAACTGGCTCAGACCGCAACCACGGGGCCAGGTCTGCAAGTAGCCTCGCCCGGGCGAGCGGGCGCAACCAACAGCACCGTCTTCACCGTCGGCACGAGCAACGCAACCGCGTTGGTGGCCCGCGAAGCCAGCCGCCTGTACGACATCCTCGAAGCAGGCTCGGACGATCCCGAAGACGTGCCGCTGCCGGATCCGCAGTACCACCCGCTGCTCGTGAGAGCCCTCCTCGCCCACGCCAGCAGTTGGGGCGAATGGGAGGCGCGACTGCGCCGCGAACTCGGCCTCACCAACCAGCAAGCTCGCCGCCACCTGACCGCGCTCCTGGGGTACGGCCGGCTCGACACCGACCGGCTCGGAACCGCAGCCACGAACAGGGCAGTGCTGGTCGGCGGGGGACTGATCGCACGCGACCAACGCCACACCTGGGAGTTGCCGCTGCCGTCTTCGCTACGTGCGCGTGCAGAGTGGCACCGCTTCACCATCACCCTCGCCTACATGGTCCCCACCGTCGGCCAGCTCAACCGCTACCGGGGCGCCAAGGTCTACTTCGCCACGCCAGACATGCAACTCGCCGGCGGCGAGCGGATCGATGCCGAGCACAACTCGGTCCGACGGGGAAGCCTCCAACACGAGATCGTGCAGGGCACCCGCTCGATGGTGTTCGGTGACGACGGCACCTTCCCGATCCACGTCGAGTGCATGGACGATGCGCAACGCCTCCGCGCCGGCAAGACCGTGCGATACGCGCTCGTAGTGTCCGTAGAGACCGCGGAGCAGACATCGACCACCATCCACGACGAGGTACGGGCGAGACTGCGCCAGCAGGTTCGTGATCGGGCACGCGGGCGGGTGCAGAGCTGATGCGCACGACGACAGGCCACTCAGCGCCCGCACCACGCGGAATCGAGGCCGCATGAGCGCGAAGGACGACCAGGCCGCCGCCATCGACCTCACTCGGGCGCCGCGCGGCGAGCTGGCTGCCGCCCAGCTCGTCACTGCCGTCGCAGATACCGGCGATCTCGCAGAACGTCACTACCTCGAACTGAAAGGGCCGCCCGACCTCGCGACGAAAGTGAACAAGGCCAAGGTGGCAAAGTTCATCCTCGGCGCTGCGAACCGGTTGCCCGACCGCGCCGCTGACGCCTTCGACGGCTATGGCGTGATGATTGTCGGCATTACCAAGCAGGGCATTGAAGGTGTACCGCCGATCGAGATGCTCGCACTGTCCCAGGTGATTCAGCCGTTCCTCGGCGCGGCCGGCCCTCACTGGGACGTCGTGCGCGTCCCGGTGGAGGGCTCGACGAACCAGGTCTTGGTCATCCTCGTCGACCCACCGCAGGTAGGTCAGCTACCGTTCATCTGCCGGTCCAACGGCGAAGGACTCCAAAGCGGGCGCATCTACTACAGGGGCGACGGTGAGACCCGCGAGGCAAACGCCGATGAACTCGATCTGCTGATGGCACGCGGAGCCTCACGCCCGCCGGCCCCCGTCGAACTCGACGTCGCGGTCGTTGGCACCGTCGTTCCCCTTATCGTCGACGAGCAGACCGTCGACGACCTCGTCACCAACGCGCGCCAACGCCTCCTCGCTGCCCTCCCGAAGCCGGAACCCAAGCAGTCCCCAGCCACAGGATTCGCGATGGGGTCATCCGACAGCTTTCGCGCGGCCATGGGAGCCTCGTCTGCTCTGTCGCGCCTCCTGACCGACCAGACTTCGGCCGCGAGCCAGCTTGCTGCCTTCACCGCCACGGAAGAGCCGGAGAAGCGCTCCGAGGATGAGTACCGCGCCGAGATCGATGCCTGGGAGGAACGGTTCCGCGCCGCATGGCCAGACGCTGTCGAGCTGTTCGCCGTCCATACCCTGCCCGCGAACGAGGTAACCGTCGTCAACAAGACCCAGACGTTCCTGCACGACGTAGAAGTGAAGCTGCACCTCGACGGCGCCGTTGAAGCCGAAGAGCGCCAAGGCTACGGAGACGGACCTGACTGGCGAGACCTGAAGTTGCCCTTGCCACCTCGCAAGTGGGGGCCCACGAAACGAGACCTCGGCCTCCACGCAGGGTACTCCGCCGGCCTCGCGGCATCGATCGCCTCGCAGCCCTACATGTCCCGTCCATACCTGCCACCGGACGCTTCCTGGAAGACGACCGGCTCGGTCGATGTCGAAGTTGTCGTCGGAAACCTACGACCGGAGGCGACCTTCCAGACAGACGATGGTGATGCGGTTCTTCTCATCCGCGGTGAGACGCCCGAGCAGATACAAGGCACTTGGACAGCGACCGCGCGGGGTTACAACCAAGTGTTCACCGGCGCAGTCCAGGTGACGATCGCTGAGCCGACTCGTCTCACGAACCTGATCCGCGACTTCTTCAACCTCGACTGAGGGCTTGCTTCGTTAGCGAGATGTCGCGTCCGAGTGGAGCAAAACTCACTTCTCCGGAGGGGTCTTGGTGTGCTCCCACACCGTTGCTCGGTGGATACGGAATCGCTTGGCGATCGACCGCACGCTCTCGCCGCCATCGCGGGCGGTTCGGATAGCTTCTACTTCTTTCGGTGTCAGCGGGGTTCGATTACGGCGACCAGGGTGTGCGACGACATCTGGCTCCGATTCCGGGTCGGTCGATGACTCAACTTCGGGACGCCGATTGCCCTGTTCCCAAGCGGCTACCAGCCTCTCCAGACGACGTCGGGAGTTCGGATTGGTTCCACTACCGACCACCACATATCGGCAGGAAGGGCACACGTCGTTGGAGGGGTACCGTCTCGGCGAACGTGTGCTCGCCTGGTACCTGTCGTCGATCACCGGGTTCATCGACGCGCTCGGCTTCCTCTACCTCGGCGGGTTCTTCCTCTCCTTCATGTCCGGCAACACCACCCGAATGACCGCAGCTGCTGTCGAGGGCGGCTGGGACGTGGTGGGACGGGCGGCCGGGGTGATGGTGTTTAGCCGCGGGGTTTGGTAGCGTGCGTGGGACGGTCCGGTAGCACTGGCGGGTGGAATCGGTAGCGCTTGCGGGTGTTGTGTTCCAGGATTGCTTTCACCTGCAGCCAACGGAGGCTGCACTGG
>NZ_JALLGN010000055.1:0-254 GCF_023072605.1 Brevibacterium sp. R8603A2 | reverse complement strand
CAACGAGCTCCGGCCCCACGAGGCCATCTCATGGAACCGGCCCAAGGAGGTGCACCTGGGCCTGGCCGACCCCACCACCCCGACATTCAAAACCAAGGAAATCCTGCCAACTACTTGACGCGGGACAAGAACACCGAAGGCGCCTCGTTCTGGGCCCACGTGTGCGCGGAGCTGGCCAACCGCGGCGTCCGCGACGTGCTCATCGTGTGCTGCGACGGACTGACCGGCCTGGCTGAGGCGATCGAGGCGACCTG
>NZ_JALLGN010000054.1:0-254 GCF_023072605.1 Brevibacterium sp. R8603A2 | reverse complement strand
CGTCTCACCTGGCGATTTGATCCACCACAGCGATGCCGGGTCCCAGTACACATCTATCCGATACACCGAGCATCTCGACCTCGAGGGCATCGCGCCGTCGATCGGTACCGTCGGCGACGCTTACGATAACGCGCTCATGGAGACCGTGAACGGCCTGTTCAAGACCGAGTGCATCCGCACCACCGTCTTCCATCCTGGGCCCTTCAGGACGCTCTCGGACGTCGAGTACGCGACGGCCGGCTGGGTCGACTGGT
>NZ_JALLGN010000053.1:0-255 GCF_023072605.1 Brevibacterium sp. R8603A2 | reverse complement strand
CAGGTCCGCTCGGGCATGTCGAAGAGCTGGCAGAACCTCGCGGTCGACATGCCCGCTTCCACGCGGATCACCTCGAGGTCCTCGAAGGGCCCAGCCGGCCCTCCGCGGACTTCTTCCACACCCTGGCCTCCAGGTGTGCCTCGCCCAAGGCCTGGGTCAGCTCGGCGACCTCGGCCTCCAGCTGTTCCTCTCGGGAGGATGGTCCGGACCTGCCGGCCACCAGGGCGGTCTTGCCGGCTTCCAGGAACTCGGCCT
>NZ_JALLGN010000052.1:0-259 GCF_023072605.1 Brevibacterium sp. R8603A2 | reverse complement strand
CTGCCAGGACGGTCACAGACGCGCTGGTCGAGGACAAGATCCGCGACCTGGCCTGGAGGTTCAACGAGGCCACCGGGCGGATGCAGATGACGCCGGAGGGCCTGTACGGGCGGCGGAAGTGGGTTGCCCTGCTCCGCCGCCAAGACGGCCTCGCCGCCACCTCCCGCGGAGCAGTGGACCGGGCCATGCGCACCCTCGGCCTCGAGGGTGTTCGCCGGGCGAAGAAGCTGCGCACCACCATCCCCGACCCCGACGGGAA
>NZ_JALLGN010000051.1:0-264 GCF_023072605.1 Brevibacterium sp. R8603A2 | reverse complement strand
TGCGTCGCCACACCAAACTCGACGCCGCCGACTGAACACCACCGCGGGCGGGATCGCCGCTACCCGGTCGTCCCGCCCGCGCTACCGGTTCGCCACACACACGCTACCGAAAGACGCTGCTAAACAGGTTGCCCTGTTCCGCCGCCAAGACGGCCTCGCCGCCACCTCCCGCGGAGCAGTGGACCGGGCCATGCGCACCCTCGGCCTCGAGGGTGTTCGCCGGGCGAAGAAGCTGCGCACCACCATCCCCGACCCCGACGGGAA
>NZ_JALLGN010000050.1:0-282 GCF_023072605.1 Brevibacterium sp. R8603A2 | reverse complement strand
GTCGGACGTGGTTGTACCAAGCCACCCACTTCGACGTCTCGGCCATCACTTCGATCACTCCCGACCACTCCCGCCGGTCGATCAGTTCGGCCTTGTACACCGAGTTCAGCGCCTCGGCCATCGCGTTATCGAAGGAATCGCCCCGCGAACCCACTGATGCCACGATCGCAGACTCAGCCAGCGTCTCGCCATAGCGAATCGAGCGGAACTGGACTCCGCGATCCGAGTGGTGAACGAGCCCGGATACATCGTGCCCGGCCCGGTACTTCGCCGCCAGAGCCA
>NZ_JALLGN010000049.1:0-307 GCF_023072605.1 Brevibacterium sp. R8603A2 | reverse complement strand
AGGCGGCTCGACGTCCGGATTCGTGTAGTTCGACGAGTCCCTTTTTTAGGCGCGTGATGTTCGTTGCGTGTTGATGAGCACGCGCGATCGTGGAGTCCACCGACAGCGACCAGTCGAGCTGGCCGGCCGCGTCAGCGTGAGCGGTCAAGCGGGCCAGCGCGGTGTCCCAGGTGCCGTCGTCGGCCATCCGGCGATGCCAGGTCCATACCGTCTGCCACTTGCCGAACGTCTCGGGCAGGTCCCGCCAGGCGATCCCGCATCGGTAGCGGTAGATGATGCCCTCGACCATCTGGCGGGCATCAGCGAA
>NZ_JALLGN010000048.1:0-354 GCF_023072605.1 Brevibacterium sp. R8603A2 | reverse complement strand
GGCTCGACGTCCGGATTCGTGTAGTTCGACGAGTCCCTTTTTTAGGCGCGTGATGTTCGTTGCGTGTTGATGAGCACGCGCGATCGTGGAGTCCACCGACAGCGACCAGTCGAGCTGGCCGGCAGCGTGAGCGGTCAAGCGGGCCAGCGCGGTGTCCCAGGTGCCGTCGCCGGCCATCCGGCGATGCCAGGTCCATACCGTCTGCCACTTGCCGAACGTCTCGGGCAGGTGAATCGCCCCGGGGATAATAGAGGCAGGGAGATTGGAAGAAGGAGTTTCTCTCATGCCAGTGAAGTACACCGACGAGCTCAGGGCTCGTGCAGTAGAGCTCGTCATTCACGCTCAGGCCGATCC